>JAUIEQ010000070.1 GCA_030429785.1 bacterium | reverse complement strand
TACTATTAATAGTTTGGTGCTCTTCTCGCTGGTGTTGTCACTGGGGCTTATGGTTGATAACTCCATTGTGATTATGGAGGGTATCAATGAGTACATGAAGCAGCATAAAAAAACTGCGTATGAAGCAGCGATTTTGTCAGTATGGAATTACAAATGGCCAATCATTGCTGGAACATTGACAACAGTGTCTGCATTTTTGCCAATGCTGTTGGTGTCAGGTATTCTTGGTCAATTCTTGCGTGTGTTGCCAATTACTATCTCAGCAACTCTACTTTCTTCATTGTTTGTGGCGTTAGTTATTTTGCCAACACTAGCAGCTCGAAATGTCAAAGTGCATGCTCGTGAAGAGTACGCACGAACACATGAAAAAAAGCATTGGTTCACTCGTACTATGGAGCGAGTGAAGTCTGGGTATGCTGATTATTTACGTTCTGTGCTACCAACCAAAAAACGTCGTCGCAAGTTGTTGCTGGGCGCGTGGGGAATGTTTGTTGTAAGTATTGTTATCGCAGCTTCTGGTTTGATGCGTATTGAGATGTTCCCGCCAGCTGATGTTGACTTTTTTTTGGTTGATATTGAATTGCCAGCAGGGTCAGTGCTTGATGACACAAGCGCAGTTGCAGCTCGCGTAGAGTCAGTGATTGTTGCGATTCCTGAAGTTGATAATTTTGTAACAACAATTGGCAGCGGTTCTGCAGAGCATGTTGGCTCAGTTGTTGTGAATTTGGTTGGTGATGATGAGCGTGATCGTAAGAGTTATGAGATTGTATCAGCTATTCGCAATGATCTCAGTGCGATTCAAGGTGGCGAGGTGACAGCAGAAGAGTTAACCGGTGGTCCGCCAACTGGTGCGCCGATTGAAGTTCGTATTTTTGGACAGGATAGCAAACAACTCGTTCCAGTAGCAGAGCAGACCATTGCTGCACTGAAGTCATTCGATGGGGTGGTGAATATCAAAGACAACATGGAAGATGCGACTGGTGAGTTTGCTTTTACAGTTGATCGAGCGAGAGCAAATTACTATGGACTTGATGTAGTAACAATTGCCAGTACATTACGAACAGCTATTTTTGGTGTAACAGCAACAACACTGAATATTAATGGTGATGATGTTGACATTGTGGTGCAGTATGACACGGATCAGATCGCTTCAGCTGCTGACTTGGAGCGCATTTCATTGATTACACCACAAGGTGTGCAGGTGCCACTCAAGCAAGTTGCTGCTGTTTCATTTGAGCCAGCGTTGCAAAATATTTTGCACAATGACGGTCGCAATACAGTTTCAGTAACAGCTGAAATAGAGACTGGTGTTGACTTGCAAAAAGTACTCGCGCAATTTGATGAAGCGCAGAGTCTATTTACTTTCCCAGACGGTACGTCACTTGAGGTAGGTGGTGAAGTTGAGGATATTCAACAGTCCTTGCAAGAAACCTTTACCTCAATGGTAGTTGCGGTTATTTTGATTGCTTTTATCTTGGTGCTGCAGTTTAATTCGTTCAGACAGCCATTTATTATTTTGTTTGCATTGCCACTTGCGTTACCTGGGGTGATTATTGGTTTGAATTTGCTGCGAGCGCCGCTTAGCTTTGCAGTATTTATTGGCATTGTTTCCCTGACAGGTATTGTAGTCAATGATGCGATTGTGTTGATTGATAAGATTAACAAAAATGTCAAAAACGGCATGAGTTTTATTGATAGTATTATTGAAGGTGGTATGTCTCGAATGCAGCCAATTTTGTTGACGACATTAACAACGATTGCAGGTATTTTTCCATTGATTTTTGCAGATGAGTTTTGGCGAGGATTGTCATACACGATTATTTTCGGATTGGGCTTTGCAACCATTTTGACATTGGTGATTGTTCCAGTTATGTATGCAGGATTGTGTCGAGATAATAAGTGTTTTGATAAGTAATACAGCACAAATAAATATAAAAAAGCCTCGTAGATCGATCTACGAGGCTTTTTGATTCGGGAGCGAGTTGTTATCGTCGCCAAATATATTGTGGCAATTCAGTGTGAAGAATTTCTTTTATTTTGTCTACAAAAGCCGTTTTTGGTTCAAAGCCTAGTTCGCGCCGTGCTTTGCTAATATCAGCCCAATTTTCAGCCAAATCTTCTTTGGCACGAGGCAGCATGTTGATACGAAGTCCAGGAATATGCTCCTGAAATAACGCCAACAAGTGCGCAAGTGTGGTGATTTCATTGCCGCCGAGATTGTACACGGCGTGGTTAGCGGTTTGGGTTCGATTGAGTAGAGCAATGACGCCTTCACAGAGATCTCCGACGTATGTATAACCCCGTTTGGATGAGCCATCGCCATAAAATGTAATTGGCTTACCATCTTTGATCTGGTTGATCCAGGTATACAACACTTGATCGCGTCGACCGTGCTCACCATAAATAGTAAATGGACGCACAACTACAGTTGGCACAGACGTTATTTCGCATAATGATTCAAGTGCCGCCTTGGTCATAGTGTACACTGATTGTGGGCTGATGGGGTCGGTTTCTTTGTTTGGTGGTGTGCCGTTGCCGTACACAGAGCTGGTGCTGAAGGCAATGAGTTTTTTGACATTGTATTTTTCGCAGCAGTTAATCACATTCTGAGTCCCGCTAATGTTGGTAGTGACGTATTCTTCTGGAAAAGCCTTGCTTTGACGTACGCCAGCTCGAGCAGCAAGGTGGATGACCGTATCAATGCTATTGTAGCGAAATGTTTGGTCCAGTTCATACATATTACGAATATCTTGACCGTTATCAAGGCTGTATCCGAGAAATGGAATATTGCGTTGTTTGAGATGTTGGGTTAAGTGTGACCCCACAAATCCAGTATGTCCAGTAATCAGTAGCATAGTTGCGCTATAATAATGAAGTTGTATCGTACTGCAAAAAGGCTATTTTTGCAAATCTTAAACAGGTTGACAAACAGCAAAAAATGCTGTATACTAACAGTAGAAAAATCAAAAAATAAAAATAAAAAGTAATATCAAAAACCATGACGCATCCTCCTGCCAATTTTTTTATCAACGCTTTAGAACGTTGTTTTTTTGCGTCATAATTTCTACATATGAGCGATTCCCCAGCTTACAAACCTCTAGATCAAGTGCAAGGTAGTGACGTGCAGAGCACGGCGCTTGACTTGGATAAGCATATCATCGAAATAATACAGCAAATGTATTCTGGGCGTATTGCGGATGAAGATTTGTTGCCAGTTGTTCGTAATGCGCAGGACTGTATTGCTCGTCTGAGTATAGAAATGCGTGCATCGCTTCGGGCAGAGGACTTGGAGTACATTGTCTGTTCTGCATACAATGCGTTGTATAACCCAGCACTTGTTGCAGCTGTTAATTCCGAACAAGTAGATGCTCAGGGTCAGTCATCTGTAGCTATGCAAGAAGTGAGTGCTAATGAGCATGCTACTGTTGGATCAAACACTACTTATACAAAAGCACATGAGCTTACCAAAGGTGAGGTGCAGATACGTGATTTGTATAAGCATTTTTTGACACTTGCGAACGAAACAGTAGAGCTGAGCGATGTGCAAGACAAAATTAATAAAGCAATGATTGGTGTTGACATGGTTTCATCTGAACGACCAGCATTGCAGTCTATGTTAGTGCAAGTTAATGACATGCGACGACAAGGAGAGTCAAGCATTCAGGCTGCTGATGTGGTGAAAATGTTGCGTACGAGTTATGATGGAGTTGCGCTTGATGAGGCAGTAGCATCCAATGCTGCTGAGGTTGTTGAGAATGTGCCAGAACAATTAGACGTGACCGCATCTGCTGAGCCTGCCACAGCTAAAGTTTCTGTAGACGGTATGGCTGAGATTAAGCAACGACTGAGCGCTCAGGGAGAAAGAATGATTCCGCTTGAAGAAATTGATCAAATGTTAGCAGCTGCACTTACAGCAGTAGCGCCAACAAGTACGGAGGAGTCAGTATTACAAAAAGCACGTAAGACTATTGAAACGTATCAGCAGTCACAGGATGGTATGCCTGCTATTACGTCGATTCAAGGGTCATCTATTTTGGCTATGCTGCAACAGCCAACTGAAGGAGCTGCTTAATTTGTCTATATAATTATTAGTACGTATGTCAAAAATTCTTACATCAAAATTAACTTGGATACTAGCTGCGATTGTGATAGTCGGCGTGGTGTATGTTCAGTTTCGCCCTGAGCCTCAGCCGGAGTACACAACTGCTCAGGTAGTCCGGCAAGATTTGATTCAGACTGTTTCGGTAACAGGAACAGTGCGTGGTGCTACAGAGATTGACCTTAATTTTGAGACAGCCGGAACATTGTCAGTATTGAATGTTGCTGTTGGCGATGTAGTAACAGCCGGGGATGTCTTGGCGCAGTTGAGTGCAGGTCGCTTGCAGAGCGCTGTTGCGGAGGCTCGCGCTAGTTTGGCAGGACAGCAAGCAGAGCTTGATGAATTGATTGTTGGGGCAACAGCTTCTTCGCTGCAAATTATCAAAGAAAAAGTACGTAGTAGCAGTGTCGCACTGGCTAATGCGCGACAAGATTATGAAGACTTGCTAGCACAACAAGTAGTAGATTTGGTAATTAAACAAGATGCAATTGTTACGGCTGAGCGCGATCTTGAGACGACGCAGAATAATTTGCTCCGAGCAATTGAAAACGAGTTATTTGATGCTACTCGGGCACTTGATCGTGCTGATGAGATTTTGTCTAATCCTGATGCGCAGACAGTATTAGGTGCGCAGCAGCCTGGTAGTAAATTGTCCGCTGAACATGGGGTTGAGGCAGCTGAGAGTGCGGTGGTATTGGCTCAGTCAGCAGTTGCTACAG
>JAUIEQ010000069.1 GCA_030429785.1 bacterium | reverse complement strand
CAGCGCAGCTGATCCGCGCAGTGGCGATGTTAATATCACCGGTTCTTCTGCTTACAACGTTATCGTGACCGGTAACGGTAATAGATTTGGCAATCCTGGAGACCCTGCAGCTGCGCAGCCAGAAACATTACCAACCCTGAACATCCGGTGCGGTACTGAAGTTCAATTTGTTACCAAATCATTTCGTCAAACGCTCACTGACGTATAACCAGCCACAACCAACACGCAACGTGTTGGTTTTTTTGTATTCAAAAAACCCTCAATCACTTGAGGGTTGATTATTACACTATATTCAACTGCACCGCCAATCTCTTGCCTGGCAAATTCTTATACTGATCAAAAGGCTTTTTGGCATCAGTATTCACATATGTGATATGTACAGACGGCCCATTGCTACCCATTCTAGCAACCATTTCTGCCAAAAAATCATATGCTGGTCTGGTATCATCATACAGCAAGCCAGCCAGATGTTCTAGTTGCTTTTCCTCGTTTTCAGAAAACACCAGCCAACTCGGCAAATGCTTAGGATCCTTAATAGCAATCAACTCACTCAGAGCTGTATATACTGAGCGCTCTGTAGTCAGTGGATCTAATATTCTTTTGGTCCAAATAAGACCAAAGTCACGGGTAAGGTTCTTTCTCCAGATTTCCATTACTTGACTCCTGTGCTCAGGTTGTATGACATGCTTTTCTTGTCTCCGTCAGCAGTACCAAGAACGCCCACATGAATAAAATCTGCCCGACCATCGTTATTGATATCAAATGTGTCATATTTTTCAAAATCAAAAAACTTGAAATCAACATCACGCACCCGATAATCTTGGCAAGGAACCAAACCACGATCGAGATCATTATACGCAACACCAATATCAACAGAATCGATAGCAATGGAACGAACTAACATATCATCAAGACCATCGCCATTATAATCTTCAAAATCGACCCGTCGAACACTTCGATGGTACAAAAAGTTTTCAATAAAAAACTCTTCCATCTTCAAAAGCTCCGGTGCGCCATGAGTCTTCTTGGTATAGATAACCTCGACGTACGCATCGTGCCGATCGTCCCACACCATCACAAAATCGTCTGAACCATTTCCGTCCATATCAGCCCAATCCATCATGAGATAGTCACTGAGACTTTCTTCATATCCGCTAGAGTATTGCTCAACAAACGCAATCAGCAGCAGGTCAAAGACCAGTGACTCGGATCCGGGAAAATATAGCTTCTCAGTATACTGTTTGAACGTATCGCCACTTTGGTTGATGGCGATTGCCAGCTTCAATTCATCTTCGCCATAATAGCTACGGTACTGAGAAAAAACTACATCCGCATAGCCGTCACCATTGATATCACCAACATCCATCTTGACCGCATCTGACCACCAGCTCATTTGTATCTTAAGCTCGCGTGCTTCGTACTCAGGGTCAAAATTGAGAATCCCTTCAGAATTATAAAAACCAAAATAAATCTTGGCCTGAAAATCCTGTTTTTCAAAAAAACCAGACTCGTCCATGATCGCGAACATATCAGTGATACCATCGCCGTTAAAATCGTCAAACCCACGCTTTGTTGTGTATTCAACAGTTTCCGGTAATACAGTTGTATCAGCTGAGGCAAAAACGATTGCCGGCTCGTAATGACTGTTTACCTCACGTCTATCAGTGCATCCTATCAGCAGCAATGCAATTAGGCTGAAAAAAAATATCTTCATGAGATACTCCTTTGCTTGTAATGAGTGGGGAGGTTATTGTGCGCACTGAGAAAACTCAGACAACGACTTGTTCTGCCACTGCTCAACTTTGATAAGCGTTTGTCGGAAGATATCGGCTTGACGGCGTATCATCTCAGGCGTGCAGCCATCAATGTCATTGCCGCACATATCTTTGGTGATAGCTGGTTTGTACATAGCCTTCCAAAAAATACCAACCGGCAATTCCATCAACTGATTATTACTACAAGCAGCATCAATCAAAAGAATAGTATTCGCAATCTCAATATCCCTATTAAACTGCCCAATGCCAGTTAACTTATTTCCATGTCGAACCAAAGCCCAGCAACCAAATGCCACGAGAACCATTCCAAGAAAAAGCATGAAATATCCTAAATCAACATCTTCACCAAATACATAGTGCAACGAACTAGCAATACCATTTAATCCAATAAGTACAACCACTAGTGCGCAACATGCTTGAAACACTACAAAACCTGTTGATTTTGGCTTAATTTTGCGCAACTCTGTGCGGCTCATATATACCTCCTGATTGATTGAATATATACCTATTTTCAATGATCTAACGATCACATACGATACCAACAACTTCTAAAAAAGTCAATGTAATACAGCTCGTATCATACCAAATGTGTGAAGCTCTGATGCTATTGTGTATTTTATATAATGTGTGGTATTGTTATGAGTCTGTAAATCACTGTAAGACATGGTATTATATACATATGAAAGAACGACCAAAAGTAGCCCTAATAGGGCGAGTGAACGTTGGCAAGTCGACTTTATTTAATAAGTTGATAGGTGAACGCAAAGCACTTGAATCATCAGTGGCCGGAACTACCAGAGACTACAATCACGCGCCTGTTGCCTGGCGTGATGTTGAATTTGAGCTCGTTGATACTGGTGGCTTTGTCGGCACAGAGCCTGATAATGACATCGATGCCGCAACACTGAGAATCGCCAGCGAGCAGGCTGAAGCAGCTGATATTCTTATTCTTGTTGTTAGTCATATAGATGGCTTGCTTGGTTTTGATATTGAAATTTTACATGCGTTACAGCGTCTTACAAAACCAATCATTGTTGCAATCAACAAAGTCGACAAACCAAAAGATCATGAAGGTGCGGTACTGAACTTTGCTGAGACAGGCATTACGCACACTTGCACTATGAGCGCAACCACTGGACAAGGGACAGGCGACTTACTTGATTTGATTGCTACGACTATCCGCGATCAGTTCCCAACTGGCGTAATCAGCAATGACCAATCTGAAGAACACCTATACAAAGCGCTAACACCAACCGACAAACACATCAAAGGACAACCAGATGTACTCAAACTTGCTATTATTGGTCAGCCAAATGTTGGCAAGTCATCATTGCTCAATGCCCTAGTCGGCAAAGAACGAGCTATTGTCTCACCAACTGCACATACAACACGCGATGCGCATGATGAATTTATCACACATAACAATCAAACTATTCAGGTCATTGACACCGCTGGCATCCGCAGACGAAAGCAGCTCGGGGATGTGTTGGAAAAGTTTTCTATAGATCTCTCACTACGAAATTTGCGGTCTGCGCATGTTGCCTTGCTTGTCATTGATATCAGTCAACCAATTACTTACCAAGACAAACACCTCAGCGAACGATTGGTCGAAACAGGTAATAGTATTATTGTCATTGCTAACAAATGGGATCTGATTCCTGACAAACACACCAACACAATCAATGAATACACAACTTATATTCACAAACACATGCCATGGCTTATGTGGGCACCAATTATTTTTACCTCAGCCGAAACAAAACAACGCGTCACCAATATACTTGATACCACTGTTGCTGTATGGACAGAACGATTCCGAAGAATTGACGACAATGCATTAGACAAATTCATCAAAAAAATTATTGCCAAACATAAACCGTCTCGTGATAAAGGTGTTGCGCATCCCTATGTGTATCGCATGCGTCAAACCGGTGTCAATCCACCGCATTTTGAACTGACTATCAAGTACAAAAAGTCACTGCATGAATCATACGTTCGATTCATCAAAAACCAGCTTCGAGAGCAGTTTGGGTTTGCCGGCACGCCAATCAAAATCTATATTCAATCAATTAAGTAAATCCTGAAACTGGTTTGGGTTTTTTGTGTGCCCTACTTGTGCTACAGTTGATATATAATAATAGCGTGTATATGAAATTCATCATCGGACTTGGCAACCCAGGGAAAAAATATGAGCTCACCAGACATAACATCGGCTGGTTAGTACTTGATGAACTAGCCAAAAACCTTGAGTGGGCAGAAAACAAACAAGGAGAATATCTATATGCCCAGGATACTGCTTTTGATCAAGATATTCAGTACATCAAACCGCTCACCTTCATGAACAATTCTGGCAAAACAATCAGCTACATTCTCAAGAAACACCAGCATGCAACTATACAAGATTTTGTCATCATTCACGATGATGTTGATATTGCGTTTGGTAAAATCAAAATTTCACACAACTCAAGCAGCGCAGGACATAATGGCGTCAAATCAGTTATGCAAGCGCTTGGATCACAAGATGTGCTGCGTATACGAATTGGTGTTGGCAAATCAGATACTATTCCAACTGATGCGTTTGTCCTACAATCATTCACACCAGATGAACAACAAGCGCTGCCTGAACTGATTACTGCAAGCAAAGAATCACTCACAACACTACTGACAACCCACTCATAAAACCGTACTCAATCAAGAAAGAGCGAGCAGCATCTGCTGCTCTTTTTTGTATGCCAAAACTCTCAACAACTAACCCACAAGCTATCCCCTTGACCGATACTTGGGCAATCGTTAAGATGTCGACACTGATACAGAAATTCTCATTGACTGATGCATATATTGTCCGCTATCAGTGGTGAACCGCTAGGGCCCCCTCCTCCCAAGTACAGTAACCATTTCTGGCCATTTGGCTAGGGCTGGTAACGGACAATGTGGGCATGAGTCCACATGAGTGTAGATCCTCCCTTTATCGGGAGGATTTTTTAGCCATAATAAGATTATTTTGCTAGACTGTAGTCATCTGATGATGTATGAATCAAACCGTTGTT
>JAUIEQ010000068.1 GCA_030429785.1 bacterium | reverse complement strand
CAACCAAAATTGCGCCTTCAACAGCTGCTAGTGACCGCGAAACCTCATACGCGAAATCGACATGACCTGGTGTGTCAATAAGGTTGAGTTGGTGATCATCCCAGTTCATACGAACTGGTTGTAGCTTGATAGTGATTCCCCGTTCGCGTTCAATGTCCATAGAATCAAGCAATTGAGCTTTCATTTCTCGCTCAGTAATCGTTCCTGTGATTTCAAGTAGTCGATCAGCCAGTGTTGATTTACCGTGATCAATATGTGCGATAATGCAGAAGTTTCTAATATGTTGCATATAGTCTTACTGTAATACATTCCATAAATATAATAAAGCAGTACCTGTGATGATAGTGCTATATGATACCGAACAATACCATATTTCGATGTTTTCATCAAGATAAAAAACTCCCTTATGGGAGTCGTGCTGTGAGAAGTGGCTTGGTGATTTTGTGCATCGCATATGTAGTGACGGCAAACATCATAGATATGAGCCCGATAATTATGAAAATAAGCAAGTATGCAACAACAATGTTGCCGAGACCATTGTTGAGCAACCACAGTTTGAGCGAATCAAAATTAAAAACTGAGTAGATGAGTACTATAATTGAAGATCCGTATCCGAGCACCCCGCAAAGTGCAGTGGCTGTTTTTCGGATAATAAATTCAGCTTTAGTACATTTTCTAACATAAAAGCGCGAATACTCAAAATCATCATGTCCAAATAACAAACGTATAATGTTTTTGATTATATGTAGTAGCATATCAATCTCCTTGTTTGTAAAGTAACTGGCACTAAAACAGTATATCGTGCAAGTACACAAAAAGCAACATATCAAAAACCTGAGTCCGATTTCGAGACACACAAGATGATTGGAGGAGAGAGATTTTATGCAAATAACGTGTATTTGCAACAATCATCTAGTCTCAAAAAAGACTCAGGTTTTTGAAGATAAGAGGTTTGATTATTTATCTAATGGTAAATATATACTAATAGTTATTTTAAGTAAACCCTCGACTTGGCCGAGGGATATGACTTATTTCTCTATGCCTAGAGTGAAACGCACAGGGTCATCAGTAACGCCCTTGTAGGTCAGCAGGATATACTTTTCTGCAGCGTGACCTTGCCACTCTCGGTTAAGGATACGCAGTTCAAAGCCATACGGCTTTTTTAATCCCATTCCAAGTAGCTGTTCAAAATCAAAATAAAAAACCGGCCGTGTATCTTTTCGCTGCCAGTGCTTTCTGGCTGCGCCACTTTCTGCAGCATATATAACTGGAAGATCATCGTGAGTAATCAAGCTCGACGCTTCCATCAAGGCGTCGTATTTTTTAGTATCCTTGACGATGGTCATAACGACCCATTCTCTGGGTTGATACGCATCAATCCATGGGCAATTACTCATATATCTTCTCCTCAGTTTTGTGTTCTCTCTCCATCATAGGCGTCACGCGAACAGAGGTCCGGTAACGCCTATGACCAAGAGAGACTAAGCGACTTATGTAAGAGGATGAGAGTCCAACGATATACAAAGTATACTATCGGGTCTGTCCCTCTCCTCTTGCATCAACCGCTTATAAGTAGTGTTATTGCTAGACAAAGCATCGAGGGAAAACGTCTGAGTGATCCAAAAAGAATGTCAGACAACTAGAGTTACAATAGGATACCCTGAGTCAAGACCCAAACTAACCTAAGAACAAAAGCTATCTTATATATCGCTATGCGCAACACATAAGTCTCCCCCACTGCTTTTTCTATCAACAAAAACCCGCAGCTGAAGTACAGGTATGCAGCGCTGTTGTTAACAGCCACTCTCTACCTCTTATTTTTATTGTAATATGCTAGTATACACTATATATTATTTTTTGTCAAGTATATGGTATAATATTAGCTAATGTTAGATAAAAACAGCTGCTTTGTATAAGCAGCTGTTTTTATAAAAGGATTTGAAATATTTTATTGTTCTGTAAATAAAAATCCGTTGCTAATATCCTGAATCATTGTAGTTTCGTACTGAATAGAGTTGCCTGATGTGTATCCTGGACGTGTTGTATGCTCGAGTGACCATGAATCTGGGTGCGAAACGGTATATGTAGCGGTTTGATTTCTAATACCAGGTTGCTGCTGCCAATATACTGTATGCCAGTATGTATCGCGATCAGGCTCAATCAATCCAAGAGAATTGAGTAACGAGTTAAACTTTTCTACAAAACTATTTGTGGTTTCTGCTGAAACGGTTTGAACTAAAATTGGTGTTTTGTATGTTATGACAATTTCAGATGTTTCGCCTAAATTCGTTTGCATCCAACCTGCTATAACAGTTTTGCCGAATTGTTCGGTAACTTTTAATCCATGTTCATCAATATAATACGGAGATGATTCTATTGATACTAATAGGTCATCTACAACCGCATCTTCACTTGGAATTTCAAATAATTGTTCTTGAGGCGGCTCAAAGTCACCTGATGCTGATAAGACAACTGATCCTTTTGGCACAACGATACGGAAGTAGTTGACATTATTGTGCCCATAAAAAATATCACCTGGAATGCCATTGTTTGTTCGCTTGATTCTCACTGAGTTAACAACCGCTCCGTTCTCTGCAATATCAGATTGAAGTTCTACGTGTTGTTCCATGAACCGATCTGTTTTTGCGCCGCCTATACTGTGGTTGAAAAAAGCAAAATAATCACCAGCAGTCTCAACAATAGAACCTCCCCATTTCCATTCCTCAATGTACTGCTGCAAGTTTTCATCAAGCATGTAGACCTGTATATCGCGCTGCACTAAGCTAGTATTAATAAGCTGTAATACAGCTATCATGTCACTCTCGTCTAGTTCATGTAACCGTTGCGTAATAACCTCCAATAAATCTCCAATAATTTTTTTGGGTTTGTTTTCTGCTTTGTCGTAATCAATTTCAACTGCATGTTGTAATTCAGTGATGACATTTTCTGAGGTTAAGTAGCGCTCATATGCCGGCAAATCAACATCACCGACTATTTTCAGCAACTCTGGAAGCACATGAGAGTTAATAGCAATAACACCATCAACTCGCTCAGGTTTTATTTGGTGGTAGAATCGCAAAATATTACGTGCGGAGGTTGGAAAATCAATAAACCAGTTTGTGTCTTGAAATTGCCAAACAGGATTTACCAGCCATAAAGGTCGTGGTGCTTGGTATACATCCTTGAGCCAACCTTGCCAATCATACGGCCCGCCACCTGGAGTATCTGTACTGATTACTTTTCCTTGATACATTCCGACTGTACTCAAGCTCCCCATAAAACCACCAGTTGCTCGTAGCTCATCACTATTTTGAAAAATAACGACAAAACGCTGTTGTTTGTCCCCACCCAGAATAGCGTACAGCACATCAAGCATGTTTTGTATTTGGTCTACTTGAATGAACAGCTCAGGTAGTACTGACTGCAAGAGTTCCACATCAGGCTGTATATCACGAGGAAGCGAATCTATATCAACCAATGCTATGTTATGTTCAATACGGTCTTGAACTACTTCTATTTGATTAATTGTTTTTCTAACAGTGTTTATTTTCTGCGTAATTGTAATCGAACTGTCGGCTGTTTGTAGCTGATAGACAAGTTTAGTTAAATGTTCACCAAGCAATGAGATGTCAATACCCAAATCAACCAAACTCTCAGCTGATTGAACTCGCTTGCCTATTGGTGGAATCCACTGTAAAACTTTAACAATTCCTGAAGTAGTTACGTTAAATTCATTACTAATAAGTGCAAATGTACCTTTTGATTCTGAAAAATGCTCTGATGCTTGCAGCCATGAAAGTTGCTGGATATCCTCTAAAGCATACTGTAATGACGTGTAGGCTGTTTCTGAAACTCCAAGTACTCGTTTTTTTTGAACTGAAAATGAATCATATAATGCCATACCTTTAATCGGCATGGCTACGACAAATCCTAACAAAAGAAATAAAGCTATTGATTGTAGAGCGACTGGCTGTACAGCAAATCGTTGTCGGGGTTGTTTTTTATCAAAAAGCTCAAGATCAACAAATGCTCTTTCTGGATACAAAAAACTATCAGCGCTGAACTCAGTTTTGCCTCGAAATGACCTCCAGAGCAAGCGCGCGGTATTGGTCAACACTCGTCCATAATCATGCAGTTGCTGTGCAGTCCAGACAATCATGGTTTTGATTGTTTTGACTAGTGGCTTGGTAAGAGCGTGTATTGAAGTGGCGCAGTATAACAACCAACTCACCAATGACATATTCATAATTATACCCACCTTATTTTTTTGTAGGTCACTTAATCCTGATTTTTTAGACGGCGATTCTTGCCACAATTCCATTGCAGCTTCAATAACATCAGTATTTGTACCTTCCCATTCTAAATGAGATGCGGTATCGTCTGTGCGAGGAATAATTGACTGAGTAAGGTCAAGTATGTGTGGTGATGATGATTCCTCAAAAAATGATTGCACAGAAACAGGTATCGGTTGTGTTGGAGATTTTTTTGGATGACTAGTGTTTTTTGGCACTCCTTGACTTGGGTCAAACTGATCTTTTGCAATAAAGTTAAACAACTGCAGATGAGGTGTGTTGATGGTAGTGCTGAGAGAAGTTGTGGTAGTCAAAACAGCAGTTTTGGAAGGTGCTGATTTCTTTTTAGATGTTTTCTTATTTGCGACTTTTTTTTTGGCCTTACTTTTAGTTTTTCTTTTCGAGGCTGCAACAACCTCTTCTTCGCTGGCACTTTCCTTACCGAAAGCTATATTTTCCTGCACGGATTTTTGAAATAATTGCGCCTCTTGCATCAGGATCGTCAGTTGATTGCGCAAGGACTTTATTGT
>JAUIEQ010000067.1 GCA_030429785.1 bacterium | reverse complement strand
AACTCCTCAATGATATTTGGAAAGTTAACATACAACTGTCCAGCTTGTTCGAGCACTGGCGGAATAATCAAAATAACCGCTAACGAAAATACACTAATAAGCGCCAAGTAAATTGAGGCAATACCAAGACCTCGGGGCAAGCCCTTTTTTTGCAGCCAATCAACCCACGGATCAAGCGCAGCCGCTAGTACCATCGACAGCAATAACAAAACAACGATGTCTCGAATTGCATACAAAAAAAGCAATAACAAAACAATTGCAAACACTTTGAGTATTGTGACTGAAGTGATAGTTACTTTGATTGGTTGTTTTTTTGGCATATGTAATGAGTATAGCATTAATTCCCCATAAATGGTTGCAGGGGTCCTAATGATTGAGCGTTACGTATGTGCTGCAAGCAATTTCTCAAACTGCTCTGCATCTTTGTACGGCCCAATCACTGCAAGCTGCAAGTGTTGCGGCTGTATATATGTTTGCAGTAATGCATTGATTTCATCCAAGGTAAATGAGTCGATTGCTGTTTTTGTTTCAACTGGTGTTTTGTGCGGCAAGCCAAATAATCCTTGACGAGCATACCACTGTGCTACGCGGGCACTATCTTCTGTTCGCAATGTGATTTTTCCTTTGTAGTATTCTTTGGCCATTCGCAACTCCTTGGCGGTGATTCCTTGCGCTAGCTTTTTCCACTCTTTGATCAAAAGCGTGAGCGCCTGCTCAAATCGTTCGGTATCAACACCTGCACCAACATGCCAATTACTCACATCTTCATACAAACTCAAGTGAGAATAAATATAATACCCTAGACCATGTTTTTCACGAACACGCGTAAATAGCCTTGAACTCATCGGACCTCCAAACACAATATCAACCAACTTAAGACGCTGCACATCTTTGTGAGTATACGTAAGCGGCGCCTTAAAACCCAGCGCAAAGTGCGCTTGATTTGTTTCTTTGTATTGCAATGTCACACGCGATGCTGGCTCGTACGCACGACCCTTTCGCGATGTGCGTTTTGTTGCAGCTGATTTTTTATTAAAATACTTTTTGACTAATTGCTCGGCATGCACAGGTAACTTACCACTAATCCCCACAATCATGTTGTTTGGCTGATACTGCAGTGCATGAAAATCTTTTACGTGTTTGGCTGACAAGTTAGTTATCGTTGTATGTGTGCCAAGTATGTTTTTGCCGAGCGGATGGCGCGAACCATACACGTGCTGATCAAACAACTCCTCAATCAATGACGATGGCTGATCTGCATACATGTTGATTTCCTCAATCACAACACCTTTTTCTTTTGATAGTTCCTTGGCTGGCAACAATGGTCGCAACACCATATCTGACAACACATCAAGCGCGGTCTCTATATGTGTATATTCTGCTTTGACGTAATACCCCGTATGGTCTTTGGTAGTAAACGCGTTGTAATCAGCTCCAACACCATCAAGCTCCTTAGAAATTGCAATGGCACTTGGTCGTTTCTTTGTTCCCTTAAAAACAAAATGTTCCAAAAAATGAGCAATGCCTTGTTGCGACGCTTGCTCATGCCGAGTTCCTGCTTTGACATACACCACAACCGTCACTGCTTCCGTGCTAGTCAACTCAGCAGTGATGAGTGTCAGTCCGTTGGGTAAAACTTTTTTTTGAAAAGACATTGTAAAATAAATTCCTAAATACTAATTTCTAAATACTAAACAATACCAAAAACTCAAAATACCAAATGTTTCAAACATTAAAAAATTACTCTTTTGAATTTATTTGGGATTTAGAAGTTAAAATTGCATCTTAACTGATTACCACGTCAATTTATCTTGCAAATACACAGTCAAGTCATCAACTGGCACACGGTCTTGTTTCATAGTGTCACGATCACGAACCGTAACCGCATTATCTGACAGGGAATCAAAATCAATCGTCACACAATATGGTGTACCAATTTCATCTTGCCGACGATATCGCTTACCAATTGATTGAGTCTCGTCATAATCTACATGCCAATGTTTTTTGAGTGTATCAAAAATATGCTTTGACTTTTTGGTCAGTTGTTCTTTTTTTGACAATGGCAAAATAGCAACTTTATATGGCGCAAGCCGTGGATGCAACTTCAACACCGTGCGCGTTTCTGACTTTTCATCAGCTGTTTGCACTACTTCCTCAGTATAACTCTCAAATAATGTCATCAGCACCAAGCGAGTCAAACCAAACGTTGGCTCAATCACATGTGGCACAAACTTCTCGCCTGATTCTGGATCGGTATATTGCAAATCAACTCCTGACTTGTCCATGTGATTTTTGAGATCAAAATTCGTCCGATACGCAAGCCCGAACATCTCCTTCCAACCAAATGGCGTATGATATTCAGTATGCTCACGAACACGAAAATGATCTTCGTGAAAGCCCATATCACGTAACCAATTTTTTTGCTCTTCCAGCCAAGCATTAAACTGCACTTGCCAATCTTTTTCTTCAATAAAGTATTCAAACTCCATCAAATCAAACTCGAGTGTCCTAAAAATAAAATTACCTGGCGTAATCTCATTTCGAAACGCCTTACCAACTGACGCAATACCAAATGGCAACCGTTTTCTAGAGGTTTGTAAAACAGATCTGAAATTTACAAACATTGACTGCGCTACTTCTCCACGAAGATAAATAGAATCTTTTCCACCTTCTACGGCACCGATTGATGTTTCAAATAACAAATTAAATACCCGCGCATCTGTAAAATTGTCTTTGGTTCCACATTTTGGACAAGCAATTTCTTTTTCCTTGATAATAGCTGTTAACTCTTTTGGTGACTTTCCATCCACATGCATATCTGCAAATGCATTTTCGATCAAATGATCAGCACGATGTCTGCTTTTGCACTGCTTACAGTCAATCATCGCATCATTAAAACTCGAAACATGACCGCTTGATTCCCACACTTTTGGATTCATCATAATCGCAGCATCAATCCCGACCATGTCATGACGCTGATGCACAAAACGATCCCACCACCAATCACGAATATTGTTCTTGAGTTCTGTTCCAAGTGGTCCATAGTCCCAACTATTTGCAAGACCGCCGTAAATTTCAGAACCAGGAAAAACAAACCCGCGCTGTTTGGCAAGTGTTACTATTTTTTCTAAAGAAACCTGTTCTGTTTGTGTCATATGTTTTGTAACAATATCTATACCGCTAGAGTATAACGATTTTGGCTAATGATAGCAAATGTACTCATACTCAACTGACAGCTTCGCGCACAACCAGTTGCTCGAGTAATCGAGTCGCATCAAATAACTCTGCTAGGTTAACAGACTCTTGTTTGCTATGCATGTTTCTATACCCACAACCAACTGTCACAACCGCGATGCCATTCTCGTTAAAAATATTAGCATCCATACCACCGAGTGACTTTTGAGGCTCTGGAATCAATCCAATACTACGCACGCCTGCAATCACGTGCTGTAACCACGGATGAGATTCATCCATAGCAAATGGCGCGAATTGTTGTGTAAATGCAATCGTGTCAGTGGTGCCGTGTTTTTTGTGCACAAGTGCAAGTTGTTCTTTGATATTTGTTGTATGTTCATCAAGCTCTTGCTGATTGCGACTTCTGACTTCACACGTAAGGTGTACTGATTCAGGAACGGCATTACTGGCAACACCGCCATTGAGCACCCCGACGTTAACCAAAGTCTCTTCTGTGCATTTGCCACACGGAATTGATTGAATGAATTCAGACGCTGCATATATTGCATGCACACCCTCTTCTGGCTTGGCTGCATGTGCTGCCTTGCCAATAATCTCACCAACTATACTCACATACCCAACTGATGCCGTAATGATATTGCTCGCTGGCCCATCTGAATCAAGTGTAATACCTTCAGTCGCTGTTAATTTTGAATAGTCAAAATGCCGCGCGCCGATCAATCCAATTTCTTCTTGCGCTGTAAATAAAATTTCAAGCGGTCGATGTTCAACAGCCACTTCTATCAAGTGCGTGACACATTCAAGAATAGCCGCAACACCAGCTCGGTCATCGCCGCCTAGAATAGTTGTTTCATCAGTAGTTATAACACCGTCATGCTCCTTAAGTACTATCCCGGCTGTTGGCTCAACAGTATCAATATGTGCGTTGAGAAATAACGGATCGCCCGTGCCTGAAATTTTGAACAAAATATTTTTGTGATCATCAACCTCGCCAGCAATATCATATTTGGCAAAAAAATCTACAACAAAATCAACCATCGGCTGCTCATTGGTTGAAACAGCATCAATATGCACCAAGTCTTCAAATATTTGTTGTAATCGTGATTTGTCTAACATATATCATCTAAACAACGACGTTGCATATTCATCAGTCACACCAATGCCGAGCAATGAGTAATCACCAAGCATATTTGCGTTATGGCCAGCACTATCCCGCCATAACTCAAATAAATGCTTGGCTGAACGAAATCCGTACGCTACATTTTCTGCATAACACACCGTGTCTGCTGCGTCACATCTATCTGCTGCGGTTTTGCCATCGTTTTCATCATGACTTAACAAGTTATTGGCATCCATCCACTCTGAATGACCTTGCGCCACTCCAGTCAAATCAGCTGATAATTGCAAAATAGCTTTGCCATTTGCAACGCGATGCTCATTGATATAACACAAAAACTGAGTAGCAAAAGAACCCTGATCACATGCTGGAACAGATTGTGTCTCATTGGTCTCGTTGTTTGTTTCCTCAATAAGTTGTTGTGTCTGCGTTGCTTCAGCTGTTTCATCTGCTATGACTTCCTGTTCCAAAACCTCAACATCTCTTGTAATAATAATCTCGCGACTCACTTGTTGTCCAATG
>JAUIEQ010000066.1 GCA_030429785.1 bacterium | reverse complement strand
CCCAACAAAAATCAACCATACTCAAACAGCTACACATCAAACCAAAGCAGTTTATCCTAGCAACAATGCATCGAGCTGAAAACACTGATCACGCAGATCGACTCAAAAGCATTCTGCAAAGTTTCAAAACTGTCAGCAGTGAACTTGCTGTACCACTTATTTTTCCAATGCACCCACGAACCAAAAAACAGATAGCTGCATTTGGTTTTGAGGAGTTACTTGAGACAATTCCGAATATACACGTCACCGAACCAGTAGGGTTTTTGGATTTTCTCATTCTTGAATCTCAAGCACAGCTTATTATGACTGACTCTGGCGGCGTTCAAGAAGAAGCATGTATTTTCAAAGTCCCCTGCGTCACTTTGCGTGACAATACCGAGCGACAAGAAAGTGTTGCTGTTGGCGCATCAGTTATCGCTGGCGCTGATCACGACACTATTGTACGTAGCGCACTTGATATGGCACAAAAAAATACTGACTGGAAAAACCCATTTGGCGATGGTACTGCTGCGGCTCAGATCATAAGTGTGCTCGAAGAACACATCTCTGGTCTAGCACCAAACGAGCAGACGGTACATGCTTCCCAGCCACAAACAATCACTCAGGTTGCCACAAGTATTGCATAAGATCCACTCGCCACAAACCACGTTCTCGCGTAACAACAACTCCTTCTTGTTCAAGGAGTTGTTGTTGCATTTCAGCTGATAATACATGTCCTTGAATAGTGATGTATCCTTTGCTGTTGACCACCCGATACCATGGCACAGTTGCGATGGTTTGTGTATTCAATGCACGCAAAGCAAACCCAACTTGCCGAGCAGCTCGTGGGCTACCACACAGCGCAGCAACCTGCCCATAACTCGCCACGTTGCCAGTCGGAATTTTTCGTACATGTTCGTATACCTTGTCATAAAAATTCATGCTTGTATTGTAGCAACTTGCTTTTTATATACAAGTACGATACGCTATGGATGATCACCAAATCAATACAAAAACGTTTGAGCTATCTGTCACTTAGCAATATCTACGATAAGTAGAAACGTTACTGGAAGAACATTAGGCAATGCCTAATCAATAGACCCAGTCAGGTTGCGCCTGTCACAGCGCCAAAAATAAGTGTTCCAATACTTTGTTGGAAAATCGAGATGGTACCGTCCCGACTTGTCGGGACTCTCGAAACACCATATGTGTGGTGTTTTTTATTTTTTGTATAAACCGTATGTCCAAAGCAGAGCTAGCAACAGCATACAATCCCCAAGAACACGAACAATTAATAT
The DNA here is from genome assembly GCA_030429785.1 of bacterium. Classification (GTDB taxonomy): domain Bacteria; phylum Patescibacteriota; class Patescibacteriia; order S139-126; family S139-133; genus JAUIEQ01. Next base: position 3,563 of record JAUIEQ010000066.1, on the reverse strand, counting down.
ACACAACTTGGGAACAAGCTGGTTTTTTTAATCCAGACAATCTACCGCTAGAACACACCGAACCATTTGCAATCATGATGCCACCGCCAAATGTAACTGGGGTTCTACATCTTGGTCACGCACTAGAAAACGCCTTGATGGACACAATGGCACGATTTCAACGACTTCGCGGCAAAAAAGTACTCCTGCTTCCTGGAACTGATCACGCAGCAGTTGCAACACAAGCTCGAGTAGAAAAAAACTTGATCGAATCGGGCAAGCATACAAACCCAAGACAAGAACTGGGACGCGAAAAACTACTTGAGGTTATTCGTGAATATGCCGAAAATTCAAAATCGCATATTATAACGCAAATCAAACGCATGGGCACTAGTTGTGATTGGGATCGATTGGCATATACTTTTGATGAACAACGTTCACAAGCAGTGACAACACTGTTTAAAAAAATGTATGACGATGGTTTGATTTATCGCGGATACCGAGTAGTGAATTGGTCAGTCACAGGACAGTCAACCTGTTCAGATGATGAGCTTGAGTATACTGAACGTACTGCCAAAATGTATACATTCAAATACAGCAAAGACTTTCCTATCACTATTGCATCAACCCGGCCTGAGACCAAACTTGGCGATACGGCAGTAGCAGTACATCCCAGTGATCCGCGATACCAACAATATGTCGGCAAAACATTCACCGTTGATGTAGGCGCGCAAAAACCACTCACTATCAAAGTCATAGCCGACCCACATGTTGATCGACTACTTGGCACCGGAGCACTTGGAGTAACGCCTGCACACAGTCATATCGATTACGAATTATACGAATCCAGAAAAGGAACTGCAGACGAAATTGCTCTCACGCAAGTTATTGGCGAGGATGGCTGTATGACCGAAGCAGCTGGTAGCGAGTATGCGGGACTGACTGTTGAAGCAGCTCGAGAAAAATTCGTGCACTACCTGCGAGATAATGACTTGTTAGAGCAGGAAGAAGAGATCACGCAAAATGTTGGCACATCTGATCGGTTTGGTGATATTGTTGAAGTTGTTCCAATGACTCAGTGGTTTGTAGCTGTTAACAAGGATATTCCAGGCAGAAATAAAACACTCAAAGACTTACTCCGTGAAGCTGTGACAACTGGTCACAAGGGTGATAACAACCAAAAGGTTGCGATCACGCCAGATCGTTTTGAAAAAATTTATTTGCACTGGATCGACAATCTGCGTGATTGGTGTATTAGTAGGCAGATTTGGTGGGGTCATAGAATTCCTGCATGGTATCCACCACAAAACAGCAGCACTCAAACTGACAGCCAACCTGAAATATATGTTGGCACACAACCTCCTGCTGATACTTGGAAGCAGGACGCTGATACGCTCGATACATGGTTTTCATCTGGTGCGTGGACATTTAGTACACTTGGTTGGCCAGCGCAAACCAAAGATCTTACTGACTTTCACCCAACTCAATGGATGCAAATGGGGCATGAACTCGTCTTTTTCTGGATGGCTCGCATGATACTGATGTCAACATATGCACTTGATCAACTGCCATTTCACAATGTATACATTCATGGCTTACTGCGGGATGAGCATGGAAGAAAGTTTTCCAAATCACTCAAAAACGGCATCGACCCAATTGAGCTGTCAGATAAATATGGCACTGATGCGTTACGGATGAGCTTATTGATTGGCATTAGTCCAGGTAATGATAGTAAATTCTATGAAGAAAAAGTTGAACACTGGCGTAATACCATTAATAAGTTTTGGAATATCGCCCGCTACATTTTGATGAACGTTACTGAAATCAAACGCATTCCCAATCAACCGCCAGCCCAAACACTAGCTGATGAATGGATCCTGGCTGAGTTTGATCAGCTGATCACAGACACAACTGAACACTTTGCCAACTACCAGTTCTCACTAGCAGGTGAAAAACTATATGAGTTCACCTGGAGCAAATTGGCAGACTGGTATATTGAAATCGCTAAAGTAGAAAAAAACAAAGACGAAATTTTGTTATTTATTCTGGAAAAACTACTGATTCTCTGGCATCCATTTACTCCGTTTGTTACTGAAACAATCTGGAAACAGTTTGAGACTAATGAGTTGCTCATGGTCCAAGCATGGCCGAGCACAATGCACTCACAGACAATCCCAGCGACATTTACAAAAATACAAACCATCATAACCAGTCTACGTAATGCGCGAGCACAAGCCAAAGCGCCTCCTGGCAAAGTAATTCCAGCAACGATTACTACACAAGACAGTACTGAGCTTGTGACAAATAACCAGGCAATTATTGAACAACTAGCCCGCGTCAATCTCACCATTTCTAACCAACCATACACTGGACAGCATATTAGCTGCATTGAGCATGATTACGAGCTATATATTCCAGTTACTGATACTGTCAAACAAGCACTTGATACCGTAAAGCAATCGTTGCAAAATTACATTGCAGCACTAGAAAAAAAACTTGCCAACGAGCAATTTGTAGCAAAAGCCCCGAAAGAAGTGGTTACGCAAGAGCAACAAAAGCTCACTGAGGCTCAAGAAAAAATAGCAAAGATGGTATAATACCTTATATTAATAATATCTTATGCGAGAATTACATCAAAGAGAGCAGTACTACAGCTCACCTGAGTATACAGCAGAGGCACTAAGAACATTCCGATCACTTACCGAAAGCTCACTACCGCAAGACCTTTTGATAAAGGCCCGAGCAAGAGCAGAAGAGGAGCAGCGACCTTTAGAAGCGATAATTCAAGAAATTATAAACTTCAGAAGAGAAAATGGCATGATAACATCAAAAGGTTTTCATGTAAGCAATATCGAACTTGCGGTAGGTCAATTTTTAGAACCCGGGATCGATCAAGCAGTTTGTTACAGCGATAATATCAAAAACCTATACGGAGAAAAATCTGGAAAATGGCTATACATTATTGACGGAGCGAATAACGATACTACCATCAATGAAGAATTGGGATGGAAAAAAACTAGGCGTAGAATTAAAATTCTTTCAAAAATAAGACTGAATGACGAAATAGTACGGTCGCTTGATGCTGACTTTGCAAGATTAAGAAATCCACTTGAAAACAATTAATGAACTACCACCGGCTGCAAGCCGGTGATTTCTATCTTGCCTGCTACGCAGGCGGTTTTTTGGGTGTATAAAAATCCCACTTTGTGGGATTTTACGTATACAAAATTTTAAGCAAATACGATTGGACTGTAGCTTCATCAAGCTTGTTGTTTACAGCTGCAATATAATACGCAAGAGTGTTCCGGTCTACCAAGAGCATTTCGATAGTTTTGTATACAAAAGACACTAAATGACCTTCATTTTTAATTGACTCAAGATACTCGACTTCTTTATCAGCAAAAACTCTAGACACAACAGTTTCAGCGATTAACGCAAAAAGGTATTTTTCTTCGCCTAAATTCATGATATTAGGAAATTCTTTTGGATTAAACTGAACATCTTGTATCTCGAGCACGCTTTTTTTAAAAGAAGTCATGAGCATTTGCAACTCAACAAAACTATTTCGTGGGTTTTTTGTAGCC
>JAUIEQ010000065.1 GCA_030429785.1 bacterium | reverse complement strand
TTTTAGAAAATTTTTATTGATACTTTTTGGTCAGCAAAAAGTATCCAACCTACCTGCCGGCAAGGCAGGGCTCAGGGTGACATTTCCTGTAACAAATCTAAAGCAAGATCTTTTATTCCAGCCATTATGAAACGAGCCGTAGCCTTAGCAATGAAGTGAACGTATGACAATTTCCTTAAGGCGCAAGCCGCATTGGAAATTGTAGTGAATGAATTGATAAGCTACGAGTGAGTGGAATTGGCTGAAGATTTTTTCGTACTTTTTTCTAAAAAAGTACATAGAAATTCTCTATAAGCAAAAAGAAAATTTTTATACACATCTAATATTTCAAAAAGTAATAGACATATGTTAATAGACACCCACTGTCACTTAAATTTTAATGCATACAAAGATGATGTAGATGCAGTGCTCAATCGAGCGCTTGATGCTGATGTGTGGGTAATTAATGTTGGTAGTCAACAATCAACTTCTGAGCGAGCAATTGCACTGGCAGAAAAACATGATCAAGGAGTATACGCAATTGTTGGTTTGCATCCAGTGCATTTATTTCCGTCCCATGTTGATGAGTCTGAGCAAGGAATTGATTTTAGGACTCGAGGTGAGGGGTTTGAGTATGAGTTGTACAAGCAACTAGCTCAACATGAAAAGGTGGTTGGAATTGGTGAGATGGGATTGGATTATTTTCATATGCCGCAGGGGATTGATGAGCAGGAAGTAAAACGCGTGCAATACCAAGCTTTTGAGCAGGGCATAGCGCTTGCCCAAGAACTTCAGAAGCCTTTGACTATTCATACACGTCCAACCAAGAACACATATGATGCATATGATGAGGTACTTGCGATTTTGAAACAACAGCAATGCAGCAATGCTGTGGTGCATTGTTTTTCAGGAACTTTGGATCAAGCCAAAGCATTGCTTGACCATGGATGTCTGCTATCATTTACTGGAATTGTGACATTCAAAAACGCTCAAGCTATTCATGAAATAGCACAGTACACACCGTTTGAGCAGATGATGTTAGAAACAGATGCGCCGTATTTGTCACCAACACCGCATCGTGGCGAGCGTAATGAGCCTGTGTACACACAGTTTATTGCTGAACACATAGCACGGCTTAAGAACGTTACTGTAGAAGAAGTAGCTCAAAAAACAACTACAACTGCTCGGAAGTTTTTTGGTATATAACCCGGAGTTTGATTTTGTATTGTTATGGAATATTAATATATGTCACAAGACAGAAGATTTGAAAAATACATGGCAGAACAATTCATCAAGCGGTATGATTCGTCGTGGTCATATCTTCGTATGGGTAACGATACTGGCGAACCTGATGTAATTTTTGCACGCGCTGACAAGACACTTGGTGTTGAAATAACGACTGCATTTTATGAAGATACATATCGAGAAAAAACATCAGCTACAGGACAGAGCTATGCAGCAGCTGAGGATTTGATGTGCGATATCATTCATAGTAGAGTTGAGGTTAAAGTTGCCAAAAACTACACAGGTACTGATACGACAATTTTGTGCGTTCGTGTCAATGATCCGGAGACAGACGATATCTCAATGCAATTATGTTCAACTCATGTAAAGTTACCAAAACAACATTCATTTGATGAGATTTATTTGTTGCACAAAATATACAAAAATGGAAACAAAGATTATGAATTATTCAAAGTTTTTCCACGGTAATAAGATTGTTTCTGATTCCTGGTTGAGCTTGTAAGGCGCAATTTTTTTGTTTATTACTGAGTTATGTTTGATTTTACTTGTCTAACGCTTGGCTGTATACTGTAAGTCATGGATATTCAATTCATTATCTTGATCGTGTTGGTTCTGGCAGGCTTTGCGGCTGTTGTTTTTTTGATTATGCGCAAAAAAACAGATGGATCAGAGGTCAAAGTTGTCGAAGGTTTGCAGCAGCAATTACTCATGTTGCAACAACAGTTGCAGGATATGAATAAAGTTGTTGATAGTAAGCTCGGAGAATCACACAAAACAATGCTCGGTGCAATCCAAGCACAGTCCGGGCAAGCCAACAAAATCATCCAAGACGTCACTGAGCGCTTGACCAAACTTGATGAGACTAACAAGCAGGTGATGGGATTTGCAGATCAGCTCAAAAACTTACAGGATATTCTCAAAAACCCAAAACAACGCGGTGTGCTGGGGGAATATTATCTGGAGACAGTTTTGAAAAACGTGTTGCCACCAGGTGGATATCAAATGCAATATGGCTTCAAAGATGGAACAGCTGTTGATGCTGTAGTGTTTATTCAAGACCGGATTGTGCCAGTGGATAGTAAGTTTTCTTTGGAAAATTACGAACGTATTTTGCAAACGTCAGATCCTGCAGAGCAAGATCGGCTCCAAAAAGCATTTAAGCAAGATTTGAAAAATAGAATTGACGAGACAAGTAAGTACATCAAGCCACAAGAAAACACCATGGATTTTGCGTTTATGTTCATTCCGAGTGAGGCTATTTATTATGATTTGTTGGTGAATAAAGTTGGTGCGGTCAAAGTATCAACGCAAGATTTAGTTGAATATGCGTTCAAGGACAAGCATGTGATCATTGTGTCGCCAACATCATTTCTGGCATATTTGCAAACGGTGTTGCAAGGATTGCGCGCATTGCAAATCGAAGAGTCAGCCAAAGAAATTCGCAAAAACGTAGAAAAGCTTAACAAGCACTTGTTGAATTATGAGGAGTATATGAAAAAAATGGGCACGCAGCTGTCCACAGTAGTGAATACGTACAATACGAGCTCAAAAGAGTTTAAGAAAATTGATAAAGATGTTATGAAAATTACAGGCGGGACCAGTGAATTGGAAGTGATGGAACTTGATAAGCCGAAAGTTGAGTAAGTGATATGTATACACCTGCTTTTGAAAAACAAGAACCACGCAGCACTGCTGTTTCTGTAGAGTCGACTGTAGCGTCGCCTGAATCAGCTGAAATAGACGAGCTTACTAAAGAGCTGATCACATCTATGCTACAGGCTCATTACACTGATATTGAGCCAGGTTGGCATGGAGAAAAAAGCATAGGAAAAAAGTATGCACGTGACAATGCAGCAGTTAGCGATAATGTTATTGTGCGAGGCGAATGTGAGATTGCTATTGATGAGTTGCGTTTGTTGCCTGGTAGTAGCCTTATTTTGGTTGGTCCTAATGGCGCTGGTAAGAGTACGGTATTTGATGCTATTAGAAATCAGCGGCATGCTGATTTTGCAAATGGTAATTATGGATATGGTGATGGGTTTCACAACAAAGACTCAATTCGTATTTCACACTTGGATCAGGAAGAATTGTTACGCAGTTTAGAAGGAGTGCATGTTCGTTCAGTGCTTGATGTTGTGGAGCGGCATTTTAAATCACAGTTTCCAATTGATTGGGAGGATGGTGATGCGTATGAGCAGAACATCAACAATCAAGAAGCTGAAATGAGGATTGAGGCAGTATTGAGTAAGTTCGTGAAGTTATTTGAGATGGACGTATTTCTTGATCGGCAGGTGCATGAGTTGTCAGGAGGCGAGCGAACAAAATTAGCTTTGCTTATGACCTTGGGGAGTGAGCCAGATGTGCTTTTGTTGGATGAACCTACCAATCACTTGGATCTAGAAAGTATTGCTAAATTGCAAGGATTGTTTGAAACATATGCACGAGCTGGAGCAACAGTTGTGAGTAGCAGTCATGTTGGCTGGTTCAAAGAAAGAGCGGGTACAGATGGCGTGCTAGCAATCTCTATTGACGAGGACAATGAGCGGTCATTGACATATTCAACATCTTCATATGGCAGTTTTGTTAAAAACAGGGAGTTGCAACACGGTGTTGCGAGACCGTCATTTTTGTGGAAGAGTGAGCAAAAGTACGCATTTGTTGAGCAGGCGGTTTTTGCAACACAAGATGCATTTTCTATCCCAGATTCTCCAATTGCCAATATGATGTTGCCAGATATAACTGGTGGTGATATTACTGTTTTGTCGGGAAAGAACGGTACTGGTAAGAGTAAGCTTATGGCTGAGATGGCTAACAAACAATCTGATATTTTTAAGAAAGAGAAAGGTTTGCAAGTGGCATATTTGCCACAGACATGGCCAGCCGAGATTGCTGGGGGTACTGTTCAGGATTTTTTTAATTGGGTCAAATCAACCACCAATTCTCAAAGTGACGTAGAGGCAAGTCGACTGGCAAAAGTAGTGCGAGAGATGCATATCCGTCCAAATAAGCGAAATATATTGGATCAACCTTTGGGTAGTTTTAGTGGCGGCGAGCAACGCTTGCTGTGGTTTGCTGCAGCTAGTTTGATGGAAGGTACGGATATGTTGGTTTTGGATGAGCCTACCAATCATATGGATGAACAAGCAGTTGATCAAATCACCCAAGCAATTCGTGATTTTCCTGGCGGGGTTGTGCTTTCAACGCATGACTTGCGTTTGATGCAGTCATTAGAAAAAGATTCTGGTCACTCACGACAAGGTATTGCGCCAACTAACATTGTGTTAGAAAAAATAGATGGCGTGACTACAGTTGATGCTCTGCATTCTGCACAAAGTCCAAGTGAATATAGTGAGGCGATATTGGCAGCAGGGAAAAAGGCAGCTGGTCATTTAAAACTTACAGCCTGAGTTGACTTGGGGTATGAAAAAGAGCACAATGGATAATCATATTGTTTGACAACTAACAAGCGAGGTGAATCGTGGCATTATATAGCAGTAGACGAGTCGTTCGCAGTATCGAAGCACTCGGCTCTTTAGCGGCTATTATATATGTGATACTTTTTTTGTTGCAAGTTTTGGATATTGTGCATATTTCACAGATTGTTTTGGATAGCTTGGTATTGTATGGTGGGTTGTGCGGAGTATTGTATATACTGCGCACCATTGCAAAGATATCTTGGTTGCAATGATTTGACATTTTACTACTAGTATAGTATAATGATAAATCTTTGAACCTATTAATTCAATAT
>JAUIEQ010000064.1 GCA_030429785.1 bacterium | reverse complement strand
CTTTGTGCCATCAGTATACTAACAGCTTCCGAAGCATTTCCTTGCGCATGCAACAGTAACGCTCGCGTATTCTTAACAACAAACAACTTGCTGCACAGGCTAGATGCTTGATCAATGAGCGTTGCCGCATCATCCAAAAAACCATCAGCTATTTTCGCCTCTGCCAGAGCACACCAGTAGTGCGCTGCGACCGCGTCCCAAAAATCAAACGGCGCTACGCTCTCATTGTGAATCCAACCAAGCTCAGGGTGACGAGACGGAGCTTGTTCACCTGATAATCTGTGGTGCAATGGATCAAACTGCTCTCCATCCACCAACAAAACTCCGCTACGCCGGCTCTGCAAGTTGATTAAATCACGAACAAATTCCAAACGATCGCTATTTTCTTGAATAGCACTTATTTTTGGATACACTCGGTTCAACACCGACTCTATCCGCAAATCGCCCCACTGTAGTTCTGCATTAGGGAAAATCTTCTCCACCATCGTACCAAGAAAAATCATGGTCACCAGCAGTGAAGTTGGATCGAGCGCGACAATTTGTCGAGATTCAATCTCGCTGGTTGTTTTCAAGTCAACATTACCATCGAGAGATTCGCTACGAAGTAGTGCCCAATTGAACGAATGTCGTCTCAAAAAATCAAGCGGTCCCTTATACCCAGCAGCATACTCCGTTGAAAAATTTTGTAGGCGCTTACTTACCATATCCTGAATTGCCAATATATTAGGCATCTCATCATTCATGCACAGACTCCTTTCTATCAGAGATAGCAAGTCTTGCGCGCATACGTGCGCAAGGCTCGCTCATTATTGTTTTATAAGTAGTCAGAAGCTTTTTTACCGGTCATTGCACCATTGTTGTTACCAGGCTCAAGAACAGTCTCGCCCGGCAGCGTAGTCATTAGTTGCGGAACTCCGTCAACTACTGCTCGCTCGTCTTTGATTGGCAGTGCTTCAATGCCAACAGGTTCCACTGGATCGACATCAGGCAACAGGTCAGAAAGGCCGTCAAAATCCTTTGACAAAGGTTCGCCAGGCAATTCCAGCGAATCCAAAAGATTATCAGAACCAGCGCCTGAAACACCGTCAATGCCCGGAAATGAGCCATCTTCAATAGATGCTGAGCCATCGGTAGTAGTGGCAGTATCATCAAGGCTTGAAAAAGCACTATCACCACCAGTTGTGTCAAAATCAAAATCCGGCAAACTACTATCAGATAAGTCAGTTGTTTGGTCATCATCACCTAGTTGAGGAAAACCGGTATCAACCGCATCGTCAGACTTCCCTCCACCGGCAAGAAAATCTAAATCATCATTATCAGAACCTGAATCAGATCCTCCGGGCCAAGTACTGCCAGCAAAATCAGAATCAACACCAGCTGCATTGTCTACCAACTCAGCGTCTGTTGCTTCTTGCTTGCCTAACAAAAGCTTTATCACCTTTTGATTGAGCCTTTCCATACGCTCAAGGTTGCTCATGTTGAGCTGCTTTTTAAAAGCAGGCAAGTCTTTTTTCCGCTCTTCCCGTGTGGTTGTCAAATAATCTCGGTCGGATAATTTACCAACCGAAAAAACTACACGAGCAGCCACAGCATATAAGACAAACCAAATGCCAAACAGTATAATGCGAAATATATACACTATACTCTTAACACCGTAATTGAACAATTCAAACAACCGGCCAAAGGCGAGAAACATATCCCAGCCAAACCAGTTGTCGCTATTCTGATACAGCTTACGCGCAGCCCAAATACCAACCATCTGAAGGCTAAAGCTGAATATAATCCATAACGACCACATACCCAATTGCTCCCCATTCCAGATATGCTGATCAAAAAAATCAAACATGGACGTTTCATACCACTTGTCGTACATAACTTGATTTTGCAGTTCATACATTACCAAAGACGCATCGCGTGTATTGTTGTACATCTTAAACCACGCCGCGACTCCGGTAACGCCTGCAGACATCATAGCCAGCATACTGACCATGATGTTGTCTTTGAGGCTTTTGACCCAAGCCCAAGCTCGCCGCCAAAAACCCTTAAGCTCAGGGTCTACCACGATATACGGCACATGAGCTCCAGCCAGAATAACCAAATAACTCAACAAAAAACTAACTACACTGGATATCAGCAATATGCCTACACCAAAATCAGTAAACTGCATACCGCCACGGTACATCGCGATCACATACTCAGGCGCACCCATTCCAGTCCATCCGTCCCAGAATACGCAGAGGTACGAAATAATTGCCAGGCCAGCGCCCTTGCGGACCTTGTCCTGGTCATACGACTTCAATGCTTCGTCGTTCCTTGTGAACATGAGTTCTCTCCTATTAGTTTTGCGCTGTAGCCCCGACAAACGTATTTTTTGCCGCAGCAATTGACTGTTGAATTTGCGACTGCCTAAAATCATACCTACCACGCATATCAGCATTTACTGCCCAAAATACAATCACAGCATCTTTGGGCGCTGCTGCGGGCGGCACGATATTCACAGGCGGTTGAAAACCAATTTCGTCACCGATACGCTTAACGAGCGCTTGACCTTCTCGCTGTCGAAGTTGAAAATAATCACTATTACTTCGATGCGACCCTTCAGACACCGGCGAGTCATCAGCTGTTACTGTCATGTATAACTCCGTATTGGTGCCTTTAATCTCCTTAAGCTTTGCTTTCATAATAGCATAGATTTCGCCATAATTTTTTTCAATCTTAGTTTTTCCTGAAGCTTGCTGAATCACCAAAAATGGCGTTGGCAAAAGATACTTTTGCTTAAGATCAATCGGATGCGGATCTTCAGCGGTTGAAAACTTTCGCTGCGCAGATGCAACATAGTTTTTGATCAATGCTGGATCTACCGCACCTTCATTGTTGATAATCAAAACAAGTAACATATATTCCTTACCATCACTTCCCGGATCATGTGTCTGCACCAAAAAGTTCGTATCCAGCAATTCAAATTCATTTGCCTCTTGAACATTTTTGATTTTTTGATGCCATGCATGAGCTCGAGCTGTATCAGTTCCAATGTAATGAAGCTGAAGTGAATTTGGATATTGTGATAATCTTCGTCCATCACTACCAAATTGTCGACGTTTTCTTGAGGTGCTGACTCGAGTTTTTGCCAAGTCAACAACAGCACGAATCCTTTCCTGCGTATCAACTACATTGACTTCATCAGGCCGAAATTGACCATGCAACTCCACTGCAATCATCGCCTTAACCGATTGATCCAACCGATCGGAGACATCATCACCACAACCAAGCAATACAAAAGCGCACAGCAAAATACAAGTGATTATTCTCATTGCAATCTCCTATTGAGGATTAATGTTTATTAATTCAGTATCATTGTCAAAGTCCATCATAACTGCAACAGCATATCTCATAACCGCATGCGTGGTTATGCAGTATGCTCTTACAGCAACTGTTTACATAAATTAACATTTGACAAATGTCAAAATACCTTGCCTAGTCATCATTACTGCATTTAAATAAGCAATCTATTGCGTATAAAAATTCATTTTACCCATCTTACACTGAATAATAAGTAATAGTAGATTTAAACACAAGTCTGAGTATTATGCAAGCGCTGTCAAGGAAATATAACAAAAAAATAAAACGACAGACTATCTGTCGTTTATCATCCTTTGAATTGACGCTGGTAGTTATCATACAAACCATCACCAGTCAGTGTCTTAGGTTGTTCCTTGCAAAAAGATACCCGATCAAAATAAAAGACTGAATCAGCTTTTTTGATGAGCTGCAGGTCTGCCCACAACTGCCCGATTCGAGCCGAATCTATGCCGGTCAACCGAACGTATTGCTTCAAAGCTCTGGACGGCTTTTTGCAAACAACTACATGATAAGCAAACATAATCAGCAAATGATCGAGAGTAAAGTCAGGACGGGGCTTAGATCCCCTTTTCCACAAGAAAACAATTGGTGTCAGGATCACCAATCCACCCAGAATCGATAATCCGATATACAACTGAAGACCCTCGGGCGAACCAAACGACAATCCTGTCATGCCAATATCAGGAATCGCAAAACCAAACATCGAATCTTTTGAAGCTAGCAAAAACAACGATGTTGCCACCAATACGAACAGGCATACAAACATCAACTTTCGTGTTGTAAGCGCCATAGCAGACCCTCCTTTTGTCAGTATCTGAATATCTTTAAAATAATACTCAATTGTAAAATAATGCAATAAAATAAACTATCAAAAAATAAATCTGTTGTCAATTATTGTACAAAAATAACCCCCGACTAAATTCGAGGGTTAAGAGTTAAAAAGCTTGTGCGCCGCGAAGCTGTCTGCGGTGAGCAAAGCCGGTGATGTTCAGTACTGCAAACAGGAATTCAAGGAATGCATAGATAGATATCAACAAAAAAAACTCCGTTCTAAAATAATATTCTGGATTTGCATACATCAAAAATCCCATCCATGCTGTCATCCCTGCCGACACGATAATATCAACAACAAATGTTGACTTACCTTCCAGGCGAACGCCTTTGTTAATTTCGTTAATCCATGAAAGAATTGCCAACATCACCAATCCGTCACCAATAGTGATAATATCAATACCAATGATACGGTATGGAATCTCGCTATCTAATGTATACGGCGTTAGATACCGAATATAACAGTACAAACCAAACGGAATTAATAACCACGGAGTGTAAGAAAAAAAGTGCTTCATAAAACTAAGTTTGTCACTCAACATCGAACCGTCAGCCATCACTCCTTTGATTGCTAGCGTATATCCAGCCGACACTGCTATGAACAAGTCAGCCAATGCAAAAGCAAGCAAATAAACAAAGGTCGTGGTATGAAACACGGCAACGTTTTTGAATAAATACAACCCAATCGCAAATGTCCACATACTGACATGAAATTCAACCTCCCCATCACTGTTCGCTAACTTTCTGGACTTGAGAAATTCTCGGAATGTAACCACCGAACCAAGAAGAATAAAAATCCACTTATAGGTGATTTTA
>JAUIEQ010000063.1 GCA_030429785.1 bacterium | reverse complement strand
AAATTGTTGATTTCAAAAAAGCAGTTCCTGAACTTGAAAAACGACTCAGCAAACAACTTACTGTCAAAAAAGAACGGAAGCGAAAAAAGATTTAATCAAAATCAACGCTTAGTTGAGTGATACAAAAAGCCGCGCTGCAGCAGCACGGCTTTTTTGATTGTGCAAGATGTGTGTTTTGGTTGCTCTATTTTGCAGAAGGGGGCTTGACCGCTGCTGTGTAGTGCTGTAGATTATGATATTGCTCTATAAGTAGCTTTGGTTCTTTGGTACAACACATAATCAAGAAAGGGAGTATTTGCATGATGCGTTTTATTCTTTTTGTCTGCAAGTTAGTTGGGTATCCGATTCTGGTTATTCTCATGTTCTTATTTTTTGTTGGTATGTGGCTGGTTGTGAAGATAAGCGGTCTGGTTGCTCAGTATTTCGGCTCACACAGTATACGAGTTTGCAACAACCAACTACAAGTTCCAATAGTGTACTACCAACAGCAAGGCAGTGAACGAGAAGTTGTCTTGTGTCTTATGTCTCATGCCGCTAAGCAATCATTTTTTGATATTATACAAAGCACTGTTGAGCATTTTCAGAATAAAGGATTCAAAGTGCTGTATGAAGGAGTAGGGCAATTGACCAACGAGCAGTATGCGTCATTGCGTACGCATGAACAAGCAGTTGAAATAAAATTGCGTCGAATGTTTGATGGTATGAAACATTTTGCTCATATGGTTGGTTTGCATTGGCAGCGCGACGAATTGCGATACGATATTGACAACTGGGTGAACAACGATCTGTCGCGTCTTGATGTCGTTCGACTGTTAGCTGCTCATAATGCAACAGTGCTTGAGTCAGAGAATGATGATTTCTTGGACGGGGACATTTCCAAAAACGAAGAAATATTTTTGCAGTTCCTGCTTAATACTATCTGTAGAAACTTGCTTGGTTTGGTGGTAGCGGGTGATTTTTTCTTGTCACTATCATCAGGCAGTCGTGCATTCAAAACAATTATTAGAGATCAGCGCAATGCGGTTGCTTATGACGGCATGAACAAACAATTTGAGCAAGGAAACAATGTGATAATGATATGGGGCGCATTGCATTACAAAGGTCTTGATGCAATGCTTCGGCAAGATGGATTTGTCGAGATTGGCAGAAAGTGGGTTACGGTGTACCATTGCAAGCGGCGTGGTTATTTTTTGGCAAAGTGGGTAAGAAATATACTTAATTAACCGTACTTCTTGTACAAAAGCCACTAGGGATAACTGGTGGCTTTTTACTTTTGACAAAAACTCCAGGATATTGTAAAGTTTAGATACTAATCTTTTATAGAAAGGAAGGTGAACTGTATATGGTTCACGTGCAATTAAAGGATAAAGAATCCTTTGAAGCAATGTATCGGCGTTTTTCAAAACGGTATCGTCAGAGTAATATTTCTGGCCAGGTCAAAGGGAGTAAGCATTTTGCTCGCAAGAAGACAAAACGTTTGAAAAAACAGAAAGCATTGGTTAGCAACCACATTCGTGGTTTGAAAGAACATTTGCGACGAACTGGTGAATTGGAAAAACATCAAGATCATCGTGGTCGTTTGGTAAATGTAAAATTCAAGACAAAATAAATGACCTCATTTGCAGTTATTCAACATGACATAAAAGAGGCTATGAAAGCAAAAGACAACGGCGTGCGAGATGCACTGCGGTTGCTTTTGTCTAACCTCAAAAATTACGCGATTGAGTTGCATAAGTCTCCGGAAGATTTGACAGCAGATGAAGTGCTGGTGATTCTGAAGCGAGAAATCAAAAAACGCAAAGAAGCTATTACGCTGTTTACTGATGGAGGGAGAGCAGAGCAGGCTGCGCAAGAGTCTGCTGAGCTTGCAGTATTTGAGCGATACATGCCTGAGCAATTATCAGAAGCAGAAATAGTCACCATTGCTAAGGAAGTCATAGCTGATTTTGATGAGGCGACCCAAAAGCAATTTGGACAAATAATGGGAGCTGTAATGAAAAAAACAGCAGGCAAGGCAGATGGTTCATTGGTGCAGCAAGTTGTTACACAGCTTCTGGATTAGATTTCAAAACATTCCCCATGTTGAAAAAAAATACACGAAGAACTCAACAGTATCTCATCGCGTTTCTTGGCGTCATGGGTTTTTTGGCTTTGCCGCTGATAGTACTTGGGCAAGGAGTTGACTTTGGTACAGATCAGTTGAGCGGGGTTGGGCTTGGTAGTCAAGACATTCGTGTCACGGTGGTTAATATTATTCGAGTCGCATTAGGGATTTTGGGAACGATTACATTGGTGTTGATTGTATATGCAGGATTTGTTTGGATGACATCCAATGGTCGACCGGAAAATATACAACGTGCCAAAAAAATAATGATCAATGCAGTTGTTGGATTGCTGATTATTATTTTGGCATACGCTATAGTGATGTTTATTTTCAATCAGTTGGTCGGTCGTGGAATTTTTGGTACAGGAGGTAGTGAATGCGAAGATTTGAATATGTGTATTGCTGATTGTACGTATTGTAATGCTGATGGAGAACGTGAGTACAATCCATCTTGTTTTACGTGCGGGATTGGATCAACTAGTTTTGTGCTGGAAGATGTACAAACAGCAAATGGAAGTGGTAGTGCTAAAAACGATGTATATTTGTGTAGTACTATTCAGCCACGGTTTAATAACTTGATCAATGCACCAGTTGCATTAAATAGTATTGCTTCGGGTAATACTGGAGTGTATGACTCCGGCGGCAATCAAGTTGCAGGTAGTTGGCAAGTTGCTGGTAACAAGTATATGTCATTTGATCCAGCAAATGACTGGAATGCCAATACAACATATGAAGTTCGATTTGGTATTGATCTGGAAGATAGTAGTGGCGATACTTTGCAAGGTTGTATCGGGACAACATGTGAGACGTTGCCTGGTACATACTATGGATGGGAATTTACAACTGGCACCACCAACGACGCAACGCCGCCATCAGTTATTGATGCATACCCAGCGTTGACAACGCCGCCAACTCGAACAATGCCACGCAGCCCAACAATTGATGTTGTCTTTAGTGAGCCGATTAGTTATTTTTCAGTTGGTGATGCGAGTGGTCAGCCATTGCCCGGATCTTTTGCTATGCAGCAAGTAACTGTTGACTCTTCATATGTTGTGACAGGTACTGTTGGTGCACCGCTTGCGAGTAGTAATTTTGATGTGACGCTTATCAATGCAGATCGTACGATGCGTGTCACAGCTAATGGTGGATTTTTGCTTGAGCCGTTTACGTGGTATGAGATAACAGTACAAGCAGCAACTGATTTGTGTAGTAATGTTATGATGCCTGCGCCAGTTAGTTGGGTGTTTCAGACATCTGATGCGGTGCCTGGGTTTGGTAGTTGGTATCCAACCGGTACTAATGTTTGTTCTGATGCTGGATTGGTTTCATTTACATCCAATGTTTCGCTGCACGATGAGCCGCTGACATTTGTATTTGATGGAAATTCTACTACGCACACCTTCAGCGAGGTCAGTACGTCAGTTGACACAGGTGATGGAATCCTGAGTGTGTTTGATAGTAGTGCGCCGTATGCTGAAAATTTTAAAGTGTTTAATTTTGTTCCGTATGGCCCGTTAGTGATCGGTCGTCAGTATTTTGTGGATATTTATGTGCCAGGCGTGCTCGTTAACCAAGATGGTGATCCCATGGAAGTTCATTGGGATTTTACAGTGGCTGAGGCGGGAAGTTGCACATGTAGTCCCTACATCTCATCATTGAGTCCAAGTCAAGGTGCGCCAGGTCAATGTTTGACAATTAACGGAACATGTTTTGCTGGTACGTCAGCTAGTCCTGGTTCTGTAACTAATGTATTGTATGATGGTGTTGCTCAAGCGCCAAGTGGTCAGTCAGGGTCGTTTGTGACGTCTGAAGTTCCCTCATCCTATAGCATGGGTGAGTCAGTGGCAGTGAGTGTTGAAATGACATATGATGCGCCATCGCCGTATGGAACACTTGGAAGTAATATTCGTAATTTTTTTGTGAACACAGATACTGCATATGCTGGTCCGTGCTTGGTAGATATCAATCCTGCAGCTGCGTGTAATGGCGCGCCAATTGATTTACTTGGTAATAGATTTGGATCGACGCAAGGTGCGAGTGAAGTGGTGTTTAGTGCTGGTGGTCCAGTGCAGAGCTCTGATATTGCTGGTTGGGCTGATTCGAAAATTGATTTTGATCTTCCGACTGGGTTTGGTGACAGTAACGTAACCGTTCGCGTGGACGGTCAGACAAGTAACGCACTTCCATTTGATGTATCGTGTGGTGCTGGTGCATCATGTGATCTCAACTCAGATCCGTTGATATGTTCACCAGACGCAACTGCATGTAGTGGTACATTGCAATGCATTAATTGTATCTGTACTGATACGGGTGGTGGTTCTTCAAATTCTTTTGTTGCTACAGCAGGTAATCCAAATTGCTCGACTGCGTGTACAAATTCCGAAGTAAGTGTTCAGTTTTCAAGTGTTGTTGATAGTACAACTGTTGATACAAATACAGTTGCACTCTATCGCTGTGCTGATGGGTCGGATTGTACGTTATTGGTTGCAGAAACATATACTGTTTCACCAGCAGGAACCAAGGCAGTTTTTAATTCATTCACACTGCAGCAAGGAGAGAGTTATCGAGTGATTGTTGATCAGTCAGTAGCAGGGACGAATGGTATTATGATAGAAAATATCAATTATGATAATCCGCTGAATGGTGTTGGTTCAAACGACAGTTATTCATGGACATTTACAGTAGCTGCTACTGATTGTGCGGTTTCAAGTATCGATACATTGCCTGCGTTAATGTCGTTTAGTGCGGTTGGGCAATATCAAACTATTGTCGGTGAAGTGTTTACGGATCAAGGCTGTGCTGGCGGGCAGTTGTTGAATTCCTGGGATTATGATTGGGGGTGGACATCGGATGATGCAGGTATCGCAACTGTTACTGACGTTCAGTCGTATCCTCCAAATAGTGATCCAGTGCAGACAGTAACAGCTCAATC
>JAUIEQ010000062.1 GCA_030429785.1 bacterium | reverse complement strand
GTGACACGGTGTTTCTGGATCAATAGCAGCAAGGCTTAGTAGTGTTGTTGCTAATTTGGGAGCAATTAACAAGGGTAAAGTATTTTTGATTGTTTTGTTGCTGTGCTCGTGTAGTAGTTTGTGTATTTTGGTTCGAAGTTCATTGATTTCAAAATCAGGAAAGAGATCGACCTTGATACTGACTTCGTCTGACTTGTTGTTGGTGTATGAATCGCCTTCATCTTGTCGTAATAATTCAGCTATGGCTTTGCTCATATTGAGAATTGTTGGGCCGCTGATGCCAACGTGTGTGAATAATAATTTACCTTTTTTGTGAAAGTGCTTTTTGGTATTTTTGTATACAGTGATTTTGACATCAGCAAGTGTCACCCCTGCTACATGAGGGATCCAGGCATTGCTGAGCTTGAGCGGTACTAGGGCAAGATCATTGTCAATGATTGAGTGACCGAGTTTTTTGAGCCACTTGAACCCATCACCAGTTGAGCCAGTTTCTGGATGAGAAATGCCGCCGGTTGCGACAATGCATGATTTCGTTGTGATAGTTTGTTTGTTTTTGAGTGTAATATCAAAACCTTGCTCATGCCTGTTGATGCTTGTTACGACGCTTTCTGTTGTGATGGTGACATTGCCCTGTTTCATGTAATCACGTAGTGCAGTAAGTACGGTTTGTGATTTGTTGGTTATTGGGAACATGCGACCGTCATTTTCTTCTTTTGTGGAGCAGCCTCGTTCATGAAAAAAATCAAGACTTTCTGTAACACCATGTTGCGCAAAAGCCGAAAACAAAAACTTGCCACTCCCCTTGTAATTTTCAAGCATGATTTGTATGTCTTGTTTGTTGTTGGTGAGGTTGCATCTGCCACCTCCTGAAATGAGTAGTTTTTTGCCAAGCTGTTTGTTTTTTTCTAACAACAAAACACGCAAGCCCCGCTCGCCTGCGCGTCCTGCAGCCATCATGCCTGATGGTCCACCGCCAATAATTACTACATCCCAAAATTTTTGCCTGTTCATATGTTACATTTTGAGTAATCCTAGAGCCTTTTTGAGAATTTCTTTGATGTGGTTGTGCTCCTCGGTTGTTTGCACAATAGTTTCTTCAAATTCTTTGAGGAGTTGTAGTCGAGCTGATTTTTGTTCTTCTGAAAACTTTTCAGTACTCATGATCTCTGCTTCGTACAGTTTGATTGTTTCCAAGGCTTGTTGTTTTTGTTGCTCAAGATCTGCTTCAGCAACATATTCAAGATTAATCAGTTCCTTCATTTTGTTGATAATGTGTTCTTGTTTGTCAGTATCTGCGATGCTGGTTTTATTGAATTCTTGTTCAAGCTTTTCTATTTGTTCTAAAATATCTGCATGCTCTGAATTGTCTAACGAGAGTACTTTGCGTGCGA
Source organism: bacterium (assembly GCA_030429785.1). Taxonomy (GTDB): domain Bacteria; phylum Patescibacteriota; class Patescibacteriia; order S139-126; family S139-133; genus JAUIEQ01. The sequence goes on along the minus strand of JAUIEQ010000062.1, from coordinate 3,828 downwards.
AAGCTATGGTCATTGCTACTTCATCTTGTGCGTTAGTGTTGTTGGGAGGTTGTGGGTCTTGTTCTGTTCGCCGTGGTATAGTAGCTATACGTTCTTGCGTGTGCGTAATTGTTGGTTTGTGATTTTTGATGAGAATCGTGTCTTGGCTTGGTCGAGTGTCACTCTCAAATAATCGCAAAGTAAGCTCAGGAGCTGTTGCTATATCGGTTGGATCCGTTATCGTCTCGATGTCATATCGGTGTATTTTTTTTGCGATTTTTGTACGCTTGGATTTTGGGAGTTGAACATATCAAAGCTTTGCTGAGGCTCTCGATTTTTTTTCCGTTCAGACATACTTTTGGCTAAATTAGTATATATACTATGTCATTTTTTTTATTGCAAGTCAAGCTATGATTAAAAGAACATTTTTGGTCTAATAAATAATAAACCTCCGGTTGGTACGGAGGTTGTATGTGGTCATAGGGTGTCGGGCCCTGCTATAGCATAGCCTTTTGAGCGAACAGTTTTGAGATGTTTGAGGTAATTATGAAGATATGAAAATTGCATATCAGGTCCATGGAGTCCTTTGGCAAGTTCGTAAATGGTGGTGAGTAGCGCCTGTGCTGACTGGTAGTCCTTGACTTTCATTTTTAGCTCAAGTGATCGTAACGAGCTATTGATGTTTTTGATCAAGGTCTGATTTTCTCTCTGCATGTAATCTTTGGCAAGACGTGGCTGACTTTGGCGCCACCAATATTCGCGTAGAAGAGCTAGTGTCATTATACATAATGACGCAAAGACAGATATAGTCGTAAATACAAAAGCGCTCATGCAGCACCTCTTCAGTTAGATTGGAATGAATGAATTTATTTTGTGCAATGTTCTGCACTAAAACTGCGCTATTGTAACAAATTTGTCAACTGTTCATTTGTTGAAGATCAGTCTCTAAAATGCTATTATTAGGATAACTATATTTATTTGATTTTAACTGCTTATGTTTAAAAAAGTTATTATTTTCACATTGATGGCCTCGTTGGTCCTCCCGTATCCGATCCAGGCCTCTGAAGTAAGTTTTGACCCTGATTACGTTATTTCTGATACAGATTTTTTTAATGGTTCTGCGCTTGATGAACAAGGCATTCAGCGTTTTTTGGAAAGTAAAAACAGTTATCTCGCGCATTGGGTTGATTCACGCACTCGAATGAAGCCAGCTCGGATAATCTGGTTAGCTGCTCAAGACTACAATATTAGCGCAAAAGTTATTTTGGCTACATTGCAAAAAGAACAAAGTTTGATTACCGCTACTGAGCGCCCTTCTGATGATCGGTTTGATTGGGCGATGGGGTACGCAATTTGTGATTCATGTTCTAAGTCAGATCCTGCCTTACAGGACTTTAAAGGGTTTTTCAATCAAGTGAAATACGGCACGGCTATTCTGGATAAGTACAAACGAGAAATTGAAAGTTATGGCGAAACTCGTTCTGGATTTGCTCCGGGCGTTGTAACTACAATTGATGGCGAGCGCGTGACTCCGCAGAATATCGCTACGGCAGCTTTGTATACCTACACCCCTCATTTGCATGGTAATAAGAATTTTTTTGTGTTATGGAATGAATGGTTTTCGTTTTCATACCCAGATGGTACGCTTTTGCAAGCCAACACTGGCGGTGGTGTATATGTGATTTATGGAAATCAGAAGCGTGGATTCGAATCATTGTCAGCCCTAACTACCCGAGGGTACAAAACTGAAAAAATTATTCAGGTAGAGCCAGAAGAACTATCAAAGTACGCAACCGGAGCGCAGATTAAGTATCCACAGTATGCGTTGTTTGAAGGTCCTGATGGTACTCGATACCTGTTTGTAAATGAAACTAAGCGTAAGTTTGAGTCTGCTGAGGTGTTTGCTAGTCTTGGATTCAACCCAGAAGAGGTTGATGTGCTTTCTCAAGAAGAGCTCAACACTATTGCTGATGGCAAACTCATTACGTTGAATGATGCATATCCTACCGGGGCGCTTTTGCAAAATTCAAGTACTGGTTCGGTTTTTTATGTGGAAGGAAGTGTTCGGCAGCCGATTATTGATAAGTCAATTTTGACTGCTCGATTTGGTAATAATCCACGATTTATTGCAGCTGATTCTGATACTATCAAGCAATATGTCATTGGTGCTCCACTGAAGCTTCATGATGGTGAATTAGTTACTATTGACGATGGTTCTGATCAGGCTGTATATGTCATTTCAGGAGGTATGAAACGGGCGATTGTTTCTGGTAGTACATTTGAACAACTAGGATATTCTTGGGATGATATTCTCAGTGTCCCGGATTCAGTCTTGCGGCTTCATCCAACTGGTGAGGTTTTAGACCTTGATGCCGATACTCCTGTTGAGCTAGCAACTAAGTAACTATAATGTCATTTGTTTTTGCTGCACTTACGCCTCATAACCCTGTCCTAGTTCCTGCTCTCGCTGCTGTAGATGAGGCAGTGTTGCCTAAGACCCGTTCTGCACTAAGTCTTGTTGCTAATCATATTGCAGCACATGAACTTGATACATTGTTTGTCATAACACCTCACGCAGAGCAGCTCCCGGCAGCCTTTGGTTTGAATCTTTGCCCTCAATACTCTGGTAATTTTGTACAGTTTGGCGACCTTGCCACTTCCCTCTCAGTTCCTGGAGATATGCACTTGGCGTACAAGACTCGAGAGTATATTGAAACCAAAAAGCCCTTTAGTGTTTTTTCTCAAGAGCTACTTGACTACGGTACAGCTGTTGTTGTGGTGACACTCCTTGGTACATCGAGTGCGTGTGCTGTTATTCCAATTAGTATTTCAGGCGCGAGTATACAAGAGCATTACGAATTTGGTATGTTATTGCGTAAGCAAGCAGACATGACCAGTCGTAAAGTTGGCGTTGTTGCGACAACTCATTTGTCTCATCGACTTGATGCATCGTCTCCATCTGGGGCGCATGCTGCTGGTAGTGAATTTGATTCACGTGTACAACAACACTTAGTTCAAAAAACAGGGGCTAAGAAATTGCTTGATTTGGATGAGCGTTTGGTTGCTAATGCGCAACCATGTGGCTTCCCTGCTTTATTTGTGTTATTGGGCATGATTTCTCAGATCAACCACAAGCCTTCTATTATTGATTATGAAGTAGCTTTTGGTATAGGTCATATAACAGCTTTGTTTGATTGGTAAATTGAGTATATGATTGCACATATTGTTCCATTTGCAAAAATGCCGAGAGGGATTTCTTTTTTTGATTATACGATTCCGAGCAGCTTGTCTGATTTGCGTGTCGGAGATTTGGTACACGTGCCATTTCGAGCGAATGCAAAACCTGGCGTGGTAGTAGGTTTGTCTAAAATCTCAAAATACAACGCATTAAAATCAATCGAGCAGATATTACAGCGACAGGCATTTGATGATTGGCATATTTATGCAATGCAATGGTTTGCTGATTATTATGCAGTCTCCCAGTCGCATGTGCTATATCATTTTTTTCCGACACCACTAAAACGCGCACGAGCAGTTAAGCAGTATGTGCCAAAATTGTTTGCGGCAGTGCTTCCGCAGGATTCTAGTACCGCATATAAACTACCAGCTGTATCCAATCGCGTACATCTTGCTCAGCACAATACTATTGGCGAGCAACATGATTTGATCAGATCGGTATTGCAGTCAGATCGATCGTCTGTTGTTGTGTTTCCTACAATAGAAGCAATGTCTCGAGTATACTTTGCGTTGCCAGATTATATACAAAAAAAAGTTATTTGCTTTAGTAGTGAGGTTAATAAGTCTCAGCATTGGCAGATATGGGAGTTGATTCGATCAAGTACTGTAACA
>JAUIEQ010000061.1 GCA_030429785.1 bacterium | reverse complement strand
GGTTGGGTTTGTATCAGACCACAAAGAAACAACTGTGTTTTGGTATGGCGATGGGTTTGTTAGCCTCAACGACGAAATACTGCTTGACGACAATACAGCAGCTCCGCACTGCGTAGCGTACTTATTGCTCGACAAGAAGTACCGTCACAAACAGACTAAGTTACCCAGGCACTTCACAACCAAACGAATCCGCACTACCTCGGTACACCGGCTTGCAATTGCCAGCGATGGTCTTGCGCAAACAATCGCACAAGCACCACAGCTGATTGATGGCTTGTGGGGACACACCTCAAAGATGTCACTACAATTTTGGCTCAATCGAACTGCTCGAGAGCCTCACTATTGCACTGACGATACAACAATTATTGTCTTTGAGCGAAAACCAACAGATCAGAAACCAGGAGCCACATCATGAACGTGCTATACAACAACACCAAGCTAACACTTGAAAAAAACCAAGTCATTGGCGTTGGTGGTGAGGCAACAGTGTTTCACGCACTGCAATATCCTGATAGAGCATTCAAAGTCTATCATGCAGCCGATCAACTGCGAGCACAAAAGCTCCAAGCATTTATCAAACGCTCTCATAACCTTCCCAACAATGTCATATATCCATCAGCATTACTTACTGATGCTCGACATACGGCAGTTGGGTACGCAATGAAACGTCTGAAAAACAACTGGTTCCCACTCGCGCAGCTAGCAGCTCGAAAGTTCTGCACCGATCACAACATCACCACCAAAGACATTGTGAACGTATTTACACAGCTGCATCGTGGGCTGACAAGCATTCACGCAGCCGGAATGGTTGTGGGAGACTTGAATGATCAGAATGAGCTGATTCGACCACATGACCTAGCCACTGCCTGGATTGATGTTGATAGTTGGCAATTTGATCGCTACCCATGCATGGTCGGAACAGAAAAGTACCTCAGCCCAGCTCTCTATAAAGTAGATTTGAGCAAAGCACCATCGTTTTTGCCAGAGCATGATTGGTTTTCATTTGTCGTACTGCTCTTTCGATCATTACTTCGATTGCATCCATTTCAGGCTGGCTTTCACAAGCAACACAAGTCTATTGCTCAACGCGCATTACATGGAGTGACTGTACTTGATACAGATGTACGACGACCAAAAATGGGACTGCCACCCGAGATAGCCTCAGATGCATTGCTCCAAACAATGCTCGCGCATCTCAAACGCACGTCACATAATCCATTTCCACTGAGCGCGCTTCGAGAATATAGCGAGCTGTTAACACAATGCAAATCATGCGGCATGTGGTATGCCGGTAGTCGTTCGCGGTGCCCATCATGCACCACTACTACTGTGCATGACAAACGTCTCCAGCAGCAACTACTCGGCATCACAGCCAAGCAGCTTCTGAAGACACCTGGTCGAATACTCTACACAACTGTCTCAGCACAAACCATCTTCTGCCTTGCAGACGAGCATGGAATGACGGTTCTGTATCGGCACAGCCCTTACGGCTCTGATCGACTTGAGTTGTTCAACACGATCGCTGGCGCGCAATTCTCAACGTTTGACACCAAACTTGTCATTTGTCCTGACCCGTATGCTCATGAGCCACAACTACTACTACTTGATCTTGATGCTGCTTCAGCCAAACCATTTGGACAAACAATAACCGAATGCTTTGCTGGAGGACAAGCGATCTTTAGTTGTAGTGATACTCGGCTATACCGAATTACTGGCTCACGTATCATGTGCGGCGAAATATTTAACAATCAGCTTGCTGAACGAGAAGTATTACAGATCCTACCAAACCAAACATGGTTTACAGCAGGACCTTCTGATCAGTCGGGAAATGACTACGTGTTTGGGTTCTATCGTGTGTTTGCAGATCGTCACTGGTTTCTCGTACATCGAAACAACACCACATTCACCAGACACTCGGTCGCGATTCCGAAACTCAAACCAGGCGAACGACTTGTTGATATCGCAGTAAAAACTGCTAGCGATTCTATTCTTGTGTTACAAAAGACTACACATCACGGCAGTGAATATCTCTCTATCAACATTGTTGGCATGAACGGAAAAACGTTATTCAAAAAACGAATTGCAATCAGCAACACAACAGAGTATGAAAACCTCCACAACAGCGTGTATGCTCATGGTAGCTTGATGAGTATTACTGATAGTGGCATTGTTCGTGAAAACTTTCTCAACAAAACCACAGCCACGTTCAAAGGAGCTGAGCAAGTTACTCGCAATGATGATATGTTACTGAATTATCACAACAAACTACTTGTTGTCTCACCAAAGCACATAACTGTTCTGAGCAACAAATAACTAGCTGACACACTGTGACAGCCAAACATCAAGGAGCAACACCATGAACTTTCCAAGCATCTATGATCCGAAAAAAGTTGGCAAACGATACGCCCCTGACATTAATCGCGCTATTGCGGAAGGACTTGCCGCTGGCATCCCCAAAGCAAACCAAACAGCAGCCTCAAGACTGCTGCTGATGGTAGACCCACAAATTGACTTTGTGATGAAAGATGGAGCGTTGTCGGTCAAAGGAGCTATTGATGATATTCGTCGTACGATTGAATACATGTATCGCAACGCAGAACATATCACCGGCTTAATGATTTCACTGGACCAACATATTCCGTTCCAAATTTTCTACCCCACCTGGTGGCGTGATAAGCACGGCGATCCTGTGAAGCCATACACCCAAATTACTGTTGATACACTCGACAAAGAATACTTTCCCGTCATCGACCCGCAATGGTCTCGCAATTATGTACACACACTGGCAAAAACCAAACAATCTCCACTGATGATTTGGCCTTTCCACTGTATGACCGGAACTGATGGCGCGGCTGTTGTCCCGGCCTTGGCTGAAGCAATTGCGTTTCTGTCTGCAGCTCGGGGTATTCAACCAATCTACGTCTTCAAAGGCACAGTTCCTAAAACTGAACACTACGGTCCGTTTCACCCATGTGTTGAGGTCAAAAATCACCCACAAGGTGGGCTCAATACAGCTGTTCTTGACTCACTCAGACGCTACAAGACGATTGATGTTGTTGGTGAAGCCGAAGACTTTTGTGTCCGTGAAGGTATGCGACAACTGCTCAGCTACTTTGCCAATCAACCCGATGTTATCAAACGCATGCGATTCCTCAAAGACTGTACCTCGCTGGTATTTCCTGACAATCGCAAAGCAGCCAATGCCATTCTCAAAGGCATGGCGCAAAAAGGTGTTCGTATCGTAACATCGACTGATCCAATCAACGCATAACACCAATCACCGAGTTGCTGTTCAGGTGAGCAGCAACTCAAAATCCACACACAACCACAAGGAGTCTATCGTGTCAAAATCAAAAAACCTCGTACAGATGTTCGCCAGCCAAGGCGCTCAAGACATTGGTCTTGACAAAAGCGCTGCCGGGCTTGTGATTGCCAATTTGGACCAAAATAATCTCCCGATGTGCGTCGGCGCACCCGTTGATGAATTTGATTCTGATGATGTAACTATTGTATTTTTTGCAATTGATGGCAGCCCATCAATGAGTGGCGTTGAAGACATTGTTATTGATGAATTCAACAACACTATCATACCGTCGCTCAAGGGCATCAGTCGCAAGACTGCTCAAACGATTGTTGTTGGCGGCCTGGTGTTTGATGACAAAATTCGGCCACTATGGAACGGGGGATTCCTCAAACTCGAAGATGTGCCCAAGCTGACCCGAAGCAACTACAGCGCAGGTGGTCGTGGCACTGCTCTGTACAAAGGACAACTGGACGCAGTAACTGCCGTATCCTTGTATACCAGCCAAGTAATTGGCGATGCTGCGATCACTCCCAAAACCATTATTCCGGTACTGTCTGACGGCGCAAACAACTGCGCTCCACATGATCCGAATGTTGTCAAAGCAGTCACCTCAAAACTCAGCACTGAAATATTTGTGCTACCGTTCATTGGTTTTGAAACCATGGAACGCGTGAACTTCAGAGACATTGCTAACGCAACTGGCTTTCCGCAGATATGGGACATCAAAGCTCAGGCAGGTGAAAGCATGACTCAGAAACGCAAAAAGTTTCGTCAAATGCTTGGAGTGCTTTCCAGCTCACTCGTTCGCCAAAGCCAGGCGAAGATTGATCCGAGCAAAGGATTCTTCACCGTATAATCACAACTACATATCAAACCCCTAGGGAATCGTTAAGATTCCCTTTTTTATACACAAAAAAACCGTCGTTTACCGACGGTTATAACCTACCCAATTAATCGCTGTAGCATTTGATACGCATCAGCGTATATCTGGTTATGATGGCTCAGCCCAAACGCAATCCTTTTACGCGCCGTGCAGACGAGCACTTGGTTGTTCTCAACCAGATCCTGGGGCACGAAATGCTGTGCCAATGATTCGGCCGTATACGTTCCATGCAAGCGTATGATTGTCATGTATCCCGTAGTTATACCGACTCGTTTGTACCCAGTTGTAACATTGTTTTCTTCTGATCCAGTGTAATAACTTGGACCAATTTGCAGCAACACTGTCTTAATGACGTGATCACCAATGCGAACAACAACCGGCACTTTCTTAGGAAATGGTGTTTTCAAACGCTCAAGATCATACCCGTCTTTCACGCTTATCTTCATACCAAGCTCTTCCCAGCTTTCATCAATAATACATGCTATCGATGAAACGAGATGATGCCCTTTGACTGTCTGAAAGCCGCCCATTAATGCAGGCAAACCCTTCCCTGGATCTTGACCTCGCCTAACCGCAACCACAAAGCAATTGCCCGCATCGTCAACAACAAACGGCACCAAGTCACTAGCCAAAGCAGTTTTTGGAAAAGTTTTTTGAGCAATTGTGGTAACAATGTACTGATTGTTCAAGCGCAGCACACGTATCACATCGCCAAAATCACCAAAACGCCCGTAGTTAGTGTATAGCTCTTGAATGGCATGTTTCAGATATGCATACTGTGGATCTGGATCTAGGACATCAAACACCACCTGCTCAAAACCAAATCCACTTTCAAGCAAAGGAGTCAGTAATCTACTCCGTCCTTGAGCTTTGGCTAACGCATCATATCGCAACACTTCCTCATACGTACCCGCAAAGACGACACGACCCTTATACCCAAACACCAGCACTTCACACACAGGTTTCATGTATCTCCTCTCAGATTATTTGTTTACTTCAACTTTTTTTAATAAACAATAATTGCTCACCATACTAC
>JAUIEQ010000060.1 GCA_030429785.1 bacterium | reverse complement strand
GTCTGGATGTAATCAAGTGGTGCATATCCCGTTGCCGCTTTGAAGCGACGCGCAAAGGTTCTTCGGGTGAGGCCCGACATCTTGATCATCGATGCTACTGGATCAGCCACCGCATAGTTTTCCGCCGCCCATTCCTGGCATTCCACCTCCCATATCAGGCATACCGCCGTCTTTATCGTCTGGGAGATCAGTTACGACTGCTTCGGTTGTCAGCATTGTACTTGCAATTGAAGCTGCATTCTCAAGACCTGCGCGAGCAACTTTTAATGGATCAATAATACCAGCATCAAGCATGTTCTTTACTTCGCCGTTTTTGAAGTCATATCCTTGGTGCTTGTCCTTGATGTCTTTGACACTTTCAACAATAAGCGCAATGTCAGTCATGCCTGCGTTGGCTGCGATTTGTCGAAATGGTGCGATCATTGCTTTTTGTACAATACGAAGACCAATTTCTTCATCACCTGTCACTTCTTCTTTCATAAGCCCTTTGAGCGCATACGCAACTTTCAAGAATGATGAACCACCACCTGGAATAATTCCCTCTTCCACAGCAGCTCGAGTTGCATTCAATGCATCTTCGATCTTGTATTTCTTTTCTTTCATTTCAGTTTCAGTTGCAGCACCAACCTTGATCACAGCTACACCACCTGCAAGTTTTGCCATGCGTTCTTGTAATTTTTCTTTGTCAAAGTCAGACGTACTGTCTTGGTAGGCTGCTTTGATTTGATTCACACGGTCAGTTACTGCTTGCTGATCACCCTTCCCTTCAACAATAGTTGCGTGTTCTTTGTTGGCAATTACCTTACGAGCACTACCGAGATCATCAGCGCTTGCGTTATCAAGCTTGAGGCCCATGTCTTCAGTAATAAACCGAGCACCAGTAAGGATTGCAATATCTTGCAACATGTCTTTTCGACGATCACCAAATCCTGGAGCCTTGATACCAAGCACATTAAAGGTTCCACGTAGCTTGTTCACAACAAATGTTGCTAGTGCCTCACCTTCAATATCTTCAGCAATAATAACTAAGTCTTTTTTGCCAGCTTGCGCAAGGCTTTCGAGTAATGGCAAGACATCTTTGATAGCAGAAATTTTTTGGTCAGTAACCAAAATAGCTACGTCAGTCATTTCAGCTTCCATGCGTTGTGAGTCAGTCACCATATATGGAGACACAAACCCCTTATCAATCCGCATTCCTTTCACTACTTCCTTCTCAAGACCCATGGTTTGTGATTCTTCAACAGTAATCACACCATCCTTACCAACTTCTTCCATTGCATCAGCAATCATTTCACCCACTTCTTTATCAAGTGAAGAAATGGTTGCAACTTGTGCTTTTTCTTTTTTGTCTTGTACTTCTTGGCTGATTGACTTCAGGCCCTCAACTGCAGCTCGCACTGCTTTGCGCATGCCTGATTGAATTGCAATTGGGTCATTACCAGCTACAATGTTCTTGATACCTTCAGTCAACATTGCTTGTGTCAATACAGTTGCAGTTGTTGTACCATCACCAGCGATTTCATTTGTCTTGGTTGCAACTTCTTTGACAAGTTCTGCACCAATGTTTTCGAACTTATCTTCAAGTTCCACTTCTTTCGCAACCGTTACACCATCGTTGGTTACTGTTGGTGAACCAAATCCTTTATCAAGTACTACATCTCGTCCCATTGGACCGTAGGTTACTTTGACAACATTAGCCACCTTATTAACACCTGCCAAAATCGCAGCGCGTGCTTCTTCATTAAATTTAATTTGCTTTGCCATAAAATTCAAAAATTAATTGCAAGTTACCCTTCAATAACAGCTACGATGTCTTCATGAGTTACGACCTTGTACTCAACATCATCAACTGTTACGTCTGTGCCAGCATATCGTGCGGCAATAACAATATCGCCAACCTTGAGATTCAGTTTGGCAATTTCTTCTCCGCCGCCGAGCGCGACGATTTTTGCTTGTTCTGATTTTTCTTTATCAACTGTGTCAGGCAACACAATACCTGACGGTGTTGTGTCCTCAGCAGTTACTGGTTCCAGCACTGCGCGATCACCTAATGGTTTGATTTGCATACTAACAATACATTAATAATTAGCATTAGTTTACATTGGCTATTGTACAAAACTAGCACTCTCAAGTCAAGAGTGCTAAAAACAAATACCATACTATACATCTATAGTGTGCACGATATATAACATAATCATCGCCACAGAACCCCCAACAACCAAGCTCACCCACCAGTGGTCAAACATCATCATAGCACCCATACTGAATATAACAGCTGTACTGAACATATGACTTTTTGATCTGCGCCACACCAAAAAAACCACACTCCCGACCAATAAAAATCCAACCGCTCCAAGCTCACTAGCGATAAGCAACAATGTATTATGAACGGGTTGGTTGATATGCATAGCTCGCTCAGGGTACTGAGTCAACAACTGATGTGTGTATGTTCCAAACCCTGTTCCATATAACCACGAACTTTTAACAATTTCTTTACTATCTTCAAAAGAAATCCCTCGCTCGTCTATTGACTGCTGCTCAAGTGGCGCTTGAGCAGACAACCGAACTACAAATGGACTCGGCTGCGCATATACCCATATTCCTAATGTCATAATCACAATCAAAGCTGCGCGCAACAACGCGCCACGCGCGTTAGCTTTAAATAATACTATAGCAACTCCAAACCACAAAAGACCGACAACAGCTCCAAGCCACCCTGCTCGTGAAAAACTTACCACCAATGCTGACATAATAAACACGAGCGCTCCCAACATACCAGCACGCACTACCTGCGCTCGCATAGTCCGTACTCTCAATGGCAAGTTGCACCATGAACAATACAGCGCAACTGCAAGAAGCGTCACAATTGCACTGATCCCACCGAGAATATTTGGATGCGGGAGCGAACCATAAGCACGCAACCAACGACCCTGATCATACAGGATTACTGACGTTCCATACTGCCATGGTATTTGCGGAGAAATTCCAAAATATGTTGAACCAATAACCACTTGATCAATTGTTTGGTTAATTGCAAGCAATCCTTGCGCTACTTCGCCAGCTACAAGCATGACAGCAACGCTTTGCCAAGAAACTTTGTAATACACCAGCACACCCACCCCCAATGCACTCAATACTATATGAACCAATCGACTGACGGTAACCAATGGATCGACTGACCAAAATACACCCCCAACCAGCCAAAGAATCAAAAGACAAATTGCAAGCGCTAAAAAATGCTGAACGCCTGTTATTGATACACTAATCTTTTTTACCACCAACCAGAGATCTCCAGACACAACCAGTACAATCAACCATACAGCCAAAACTATCAACAACACTACTTCATGCGCATACAAAGAAATACTACCGTATTCCCAAAAAACTCCTCGCACATACCGAGGGTCAATAACAATTCTAGCCTGCCATAAAATCAACCCAACCCATGCCAAGATCCCTGAGACTACGAACGCATGCGCTGTTTTTATAACTGAGAAAGTGTTTTTTTCCATACCTCACAATAATGTTCCCGCTGATCTGACTCATGAAACTTTAACATTGTATCAGATACAATAACCGCAGTGTCAGCATCCCAAGCTCGACTGTCTTTGTGCTGCTTGATGAGCGCTTGCTCAAAAAGCTTTGCAAGCGAATTCAGTATATCGCCAAGCGATCCAAATAATACTTTTTCAAAAAAACCACGAATTTTTTTGCTTGCAAAAGAATCAGGAACACTTCGTTGACTACTTGGGACCATAGACTGAGGGTGAGCTACATATCGACGCAACCATACATTTGCATGAATAAATGTTTCAAATGTTCCATTGATATCAAGTATAGGAACAAGTTGCAACATCCAAAACAAAAAATACGGATCATGTGGCTTGTTAGTAATCGACTCAAAATCAAGCTGATCTGTAGTCACATAAAAACTCAAACACACTCTATCTGTTATTTTTTTTCCATGGCGACGCATTCGCGTAAGCTGCGCAATGACTGTAATCACAAATCTACTTAGCCACAACCTATTTTTTTCTACAACAATAAATACATCTATATCACTATCACGGCGCGCATTATTGTATGCAAGCGTATTACAAACAGCCAACAAACGAATAAATGGAACAAATTTAATCATACGCGCAAATGCACAAGCCTTGCGGTACTTACTATCTGCATGTATATATCGGTTTTTTCTTGACTGAACAATATGATTGTTGCCCTGCAAAAAATAAAAGCCCTGATTAGTCTCAATGTTCTGTTCCATGTGACTACTCACAGCATACGGCAAAGCAGCGTCAAGCAGCTGCCAACGCTCGAGCTCAACACGTGTTAATGGATAGTCAAACTGATCAAAAAAAGCAATAGTTGCAATATATTCTTTCATATACCTATTGTAACTGAGACAAGCAAAGATGTCAGCACCCACCCTATAAACACAAAAACCCCTTGCCATGCAGGCAAAGGGTTTGTGATGTACAAAAACTTGTATTAATGAAGACAGCTACCAGAAATACCTACCTCAGTTGCACAATTAGCACCAGCAGCTAGCTCACCAGCAGCACCTTCGAGTAAGAACCAGAGCTGGTAGTTAAGACATGGAGCTGTGCTACATGCTGCACCAGCTGATGTTGTACTCTGATATGAATATGCACATGTTGCTGTACTCGCAGATGTACAAATTGTAGAACCGCTTGGATCACTTGGAATATCACCCATATAGCAAGTGCCTGCACCAGTACAGTTATCAGCTAAACTAGCTGCATCTGTAATTGAGTTATCAGTTGAACCACCAATAATAAGCGCAGTTCCTTCAAGTGGATAGTTTTCTGAATCCACAAATCGTAACTCCAACGCGGTTTGTAATGATCGGATATCAGCGACACGTTTTGCGTCACGTGATTTTTCACGAGCATTATTTAGTGATACTACTGCAAGAGTTGAAAGCAACCCGATGATAGCAATTACCACCAAAAGCTCGATCAATGTAAATCCTTTTTGTTGTTTGATCATAGCAATACATTAAGATCAAATATACTACTAAGTAGTATAGAACCTCACTTTCATCGACAAGCGTCTGAAAGAAAGAATCTATAGCTTATCGTACTTAGTACTATTTTTTTATAAAGAATCGACCTTTATTTTTCCACATATATTTATGTGTATATAAAGTATACCACAAAACAAGAAAAAAACTAAGGGAATGAAAATCAACTAACAACAAATAAGAACGGCTAATACTATTTTCAAAAAAACTTTCTCTTTACTTTTATGGACT
>JAUIEQ010000059.1 GCA_030429785.1 bacterium | reverse complement strand
ATCAGCAGAACCTGGATTGAATATAACGACTGCTTGCGGGGCGTGATTTTTGACAGACTCTAACTGTGCTGTTGTACTGGCTGGCGGTACATAAAACGAAACAACATCTACCTGCGCAGGTACATCAGCGATCGTTGCAACTGTATCACAATCAGCAATCATAGTTGCATGTGGATTGACTGGATACACATCCCAACACGCAACCTTGGTCTGAATCACAGCTTGATGACTGATTTTGTTCACATCTCTTGATGCACCGATAATTGCAATTGATGGCATATATTATTGATTAGTAACAATGTCTAAAATCTGCTCCCATGTACTCAGTGGTACTACTCCGGTTAACCTATGTCCATTAACAAAAAATGTTGGCGTGCCAATTGCGCCATTGCTCAACCCCGTTTGCAAATCATTCTCAACTTCACTGCGATTATCTCCAGCTGTAACACATTGCTCCAATACAGCCACATCCAAACCAACTTGTGTTGCTACCGCATACATATCAGCACTCGTGGTAATACTATCTTGGTTTTGGAATACAGCATCATGCATTTGCCAAAACATTCCTTGATCATGCGCACATTGACCAGCTTGCGCAAGCGTTGAAGCCAGTGGGTGAATCTCATCAATTGGAAAATCTTTATATACAAAAAAAACATCATCTTGATGTGTTGCCACAAACTCGCGAATAATTGGATAACTCGCCCGGCAAAAAGGGCACTGAAAGTCAGAAAACTCAACAATTGTCAGTGGTGCACCCGGAGTTCCAAGCGTCGGATCAGCACTGTCAATCAACAGGGTGGTATTGACCACTGTATCAGCTGCCTGACCCAATGCCGCTGCTTGGGGTACAAGAGTTACCTGATCACCGCGCGTTGTCTGTGAAGCCGTGTCAATAAAATCATCTACCGCAACCTGATCAATCAAACGATTTGTTTCTGCTCCAAAAATACCAAGAACAATTATAGAAATGACAACAACAACCAGCCATCCGACAACATACCATCGGCGATACCATGGAACTGGTGACTGAGTCTCTACGCGCAGTGGATGTGGCATATATGCATAGTTAATAATACAAAACTTTGTATGCGTCCTGATATTGCTTCCATAATTTCTTGATCTGACGATTGGTAATAACAACATTGTGCTCATGCACAGCTCGATTGCGCATCAGGTGAGCTGGCCAAATAGCCCGTAACTCTGGATGCTTGTAACACGCAACTTTCAATCGTTCACCCAAAGTCGTGCCAGCAAATCGTTGCAACTTCAAAACATAATCAAGTAATTTATCAGCCTCGATCAATGCCATGCGGTACTCTGTTTCGGTCGTACCTGCTACCAGTCGATCAATTGTCGCCTTGTGAGATGCTACATATGAGTAGACATCAGATGACTTGGACATACGACGCTTGGTTGCTCGCACAATCAGCACAATCGTTGTGATCACAACCAGCCCGACTGCTGACCAAATAGCTATAAAAATTGGCAATGAAACTTCGAACATATGTTATGATTTTTGATACTTCACCACAGCAGGTGTTGGAAATGCACCACGTTGTTGTTCAATTTGGTGTGCCAAAGCAAGTAATGTACGCTCACTAAAGTACGATCCCATAAATTGCACTCCATATGGCACACCATCAACCAATCCTGTTGGCAATGCAACCGCGGGAATACCAACAACATTCGCAGTAACCGTATATATATCAATCAAATACATACTGAGCGGATCATTGAATTTCTCTCCGATCTTAAATGGTATCGATGGTGCGATGGGCATCAACAAAGCATCATACTGTGTAAACACTTTTTTGAAATCCTCTACTATCAACCGACGAACTTTTTGGGCTTGTTTGTAATACGCATCAATGTAGCCACTTGATAACACGTACGTACCAATCATGATACGACGTTTCACTTCATCACCCAAAAATGCATCACGAGTTTGCATATATCGTTCGAGCAAGTTGGTCGCACCGTTGGCTCGCTCGCCAAAACGAATACCGTCAAACTTTGCCATATTTGAAGACACTTCTGCTGGCACGATAACATAGTACACTGCTAATGCTTTTTCCAAATATGGCATATCAACCTCTGTCACGGAACCACCAATGTTCTCAACATGCTGTCGTGTTGCTTGGATCTGAATCTGCAACTGCTCAGGAAGGGCGGTAATATTTGCCTGCCGAGGTACTGCTATTTTTATTGTGCTCAAATCCTGGTCAAGTGACGCTACATAATTTTCTGCTTCGCGCTGGTGCGTAGTGCTATCATGTTTGTCATGACCTGCTATTGCTTGCAATACATGTGCTGCATCTGCAGCTGTCCGTGTAATAGGACCAACTGTATCAAATGATGATGCCATAGCAATCAAACCATACCGTGAGACAAGTCCATAAGTTGTCTTGATAGCAACACCTCCACAATAAGCTGCGGGCAATCGTATCGAACCTCCTGTATCAGAACCAATCGAAGCAAGTACTTGGCGCGCTGCTACACTTGCTGCCGAACCACCTGAACTACCTCCAGGAACACGCGTTGTGTCATAAGGATTGGTTGTTGGATAATATGCAGAGTATTCTGTGGTTGTGCCTTGTGCAAACTCATCACAGTTTTGCTTACCGACAATAATTGCTCCTGCTGCAATCAGCTTCTCAACCACTGTCGCCGAGTATGTTGCTGTATAATGTTCTAATATTTTAGAGCCAGCTGTTGTGCGCATACCCTTGGTCATAAACACATCCTTGATACCAATTGGCACACCGTACAATGGCAACGTAGTATCACCAGCTGCCTCAAGTTCACGCGCTCGCTCAAAAGCACCATCCCAATCAAGCGTCAAAAAAGCCTTAACCGCTGGTTCGGTTTTGTCTGTCTGAGCCTTATATGCCTCAAGCACCTGAGTCGGCGTGATGTTACCTGATCGATACGCAAGCAACAACTCACGAATAGAAAGTTCAAGTATATTCATAGATTTATGTATCAAAAACTGCAGGAGTCTGTATGTAGTCACCAGCTCGATCTGGCGCGCTGCTGAGTAACAGCTCTCGGTCTTCATTTAAGACAACCCTATCATCGCGCATGACACTTGTCTGTTCACCAACCTGATGCAGCGGCTCTACTGCGGTAGTATCAATAGTCTCCAAAACATGCACAAAATCAAGGATATCTGAAATCTGGCTTTGAAATGCAACTATCTCCTTCTCAGATAATGCCAGTCGAGCTAATGTTGCTATGTGGTGCAATTGTTCTTTTGTTACCATATGTATTGAATCATTTTTGCTAATGCTACTATATACTATATTAGATTACGTGCCAAGCAACTGTTCAAAACCTGCCTGATCTAGGATAGTGACGCCTAATGCTTGGGCTTTTGTGTATTTCGAACCTGGATGCTCGCCAGCAAGCAAGTAGGATGTTTTTTTGCTCACTGAAGATGCGACCGATCCCCCTGCTGCCAAAATCATTTGCTTGACCTGATCACGAGTATAATCTGGCAATGTACCAGTCACGACAAAGGTACTGCCTGCCAAACTACTGCCAGAAGATTGCTTCGAAGCTATTGCTACTACACCGTTAGCACTCAGCTTTTGCAAAACCTTCTGATGGGCATCATCAGCAAAATACTCAATAATACTACGTGCTACCACCTCACCAATATCGTCAATTGATTGTAGTACCTCATAGGAAGCGGCTTGCAGTTGCTGTAGCGAATCAAATACCGCAGCCAACGCGCGCGCTGTTTGTTCACCGACATGGCGAATGCCTAACGCATAGATATATCGATCAAATGAAATAGTACGAGACTGCTTGATGGCTGCAATAGTTTTTTGAGCCGACTTTTGCGCAAAGCCTTCAAGCGGCTCAAGATCTTCTGGCGTGAGGACAAATAAGTCAGCTGCATCAGTGATCAAACCATGATCAAGGAGCTGATCAATGCTTCGTGGTCCAAGTCCATCAATATTAAACGCTGCTTTACTTACAAAATGGTAGAGACTCTCGCGTTGAATTGCAGCGCAGTGTTGATTACTGCAGTACTGATTCGCCTCTCCATCTGCTCGAGTAACTGGTGCGCCGCAGATTGGACAGTGTTTTGGCATGCGAAACTTTTTTTCTGCTCCAGTTCGAAGTCGTGTCAAAACTTGGACAATGTCTGGAATAATATCCCCTGCTTTTTGAACCACAACCGTGTCCCCAATACGCACATCAAGCCGCTTAATCTCATCACTGTTATGTAAACTGGCACGTGACACTGTCGTCCCCGCAACCTGCACTGGTAAAAGCACCGCAACTGGCGTCAAGGCCCCTGTTCGACCAACTTGCACGATAATATCCTCAACAGTTGTCGTCACCTGCTCTGCTGAAAACTTCAGCGCAATCAATCCTCGAGGTGCCTTACCCACAACTCCCAATGCGTCAAACACTTCGTTAGCATTGACAACTACCACCAATCCATCGATCCAATATGGCAGTTGCTCTCGTTTTTTTGCTACTGTTTTGTAAAACGAAAAAACATCATTGAGCGAACGACATACTTTGGTATGATCTCCAGCTCGAAAGCCCAAATCACGCAACAGACTATGTGTTTCTTCGTGGGTTGTTTGACCAAGATCAGTTGCTAGATCATAGGCCATGAATGCTAGCTCACGCTCGGCTGTTAACCGAGGGTCAAGTTGACGAATAGTTCCGGCTGAAACATTGCGTGGGTTAGCAAACACTTTTTCATCACGTGCAATTTGCCGCTGGTTCAAACGCTCGAAAGCCTGCTTGGTCATATACACCTCACCACGAACCTCTACTCGTTGCGGTAACTTTTTTCCACGCAATTTCAACGGAACTGCTGATATTGTCTTAATATTGTGTGTCACATCTTCTCCGACACGACCATCACCGCGAGTCGCTGCCCGAACAAGTACGCCATCTATATATTCTAATGAAATCGCTAGTCCATCCATTTTTGCTTCAACAAAAAAATCTATTGGCTTGTCAGTTAATTTTTTGATTCTTGTCAGCCACGCATCCATGTCATCTCGATCAAATGCATCAGTCATTGATAACATCGGTTTTTGATGTGTTACTTTTTTGAATCCTTGCTGTGGCGATCCGCCTACTCGCTGCGTTGGCGAATCACTAGTTATCAAATCAGGATACCGCTCTTCAAGATCTTGCAGTTCTTTTTTGAGACTATCAAGCGCTCCTTCTGGCAAGGTGGTTGTGTCATGCACATGATACATAAAGCGATGATGATCGATCTCGCTTCGCAATGTCGCTATACGTTGTTTGGCCTGTGATGTATTCATATCTAAGGACAAGCTGAAGCTACTCCAAAACCGTGATCAAGATCACATTCAGAAAAAAGAACAAAATCAGATAACGGCGTAGCAAAATCATCAGTCGGCAACTCTGCACGGATTGCTTGTTCGGCATTACCAAACTTGCCAGTTGCATAAAAATACCGCGCGC
>JAUIEQ010000058.1 GCA_030429785.1 bacterium | reverse complement strand
GGGCTCTGAACGAATCAACTCAACTTGAGATCTAAACCACTTTAACAATAGACACACTGAGTGACCTCCTCCTTTTCTCATTATTATGTTGTTTCTGTACGAAAATCAATTATAAAGGATACTAAGATAACTTTAATTTGTCAATGCGACCAGGTAACAATTTTCACTCTACGATGGATCAGACCATCCTCCACCTAATTTATACAACGGCTAATAACTAGCCGTTTTTTATATTGGTAAAAACTTCTTGACTAATGTTAGCCAATACGGTACCACAGACCTTGACAAAAGTACAGCATAATGCTATGATTATATATTACAAAAAAATATGCTTGTACAACAACCAACCAAATCACAAACGTCTATTCAACCAGCACCTCAAAACTACGCAAATCAGGTGCATATTAATAATGGCTCGTGCACTCAGTTTAAGCGCAACATACAAGTGTGTATCAACCAGATTCAACTATCTGATCACATTGACGCAGTGCATAACCTCCCGACTATCAAAACCCTTGACCATATTATTGAGTATGCGTTGAGTTGTCATGCGTCTGATATTCACTTTGAACCACGAACAGAGACGACTCGTGTTCGTTTTCGTATTGATGGGCTTTTGCAACATGTTATTGACCTTCCGCATCAAATTCATACTGCGCTTGTTACTCGAATCAAAATTATGGCTGAGCTACGTACTGACGAAACGCGTGTTCCACAAGATGGTCGTATCCATTATGAGACCATAACACCTGCGCTTGATATTCGAGTATCAATTGTACCGACCTTGCATGGCAGTAAGGCGACTTTGCGATTGCTTGAGAACAAAAGCAATCAGTTTTCACTTGAGTCAATTGGACTGTCTGGTGAACAACAGTCAGTCATTGAACAACAACTTGCCAAACCACATGGACTGGTCTTGGTAACTGGTCCGACTGGTTCAGGTAAAACAACCACTCTCTATACACTACTACAACTCCTTGGTAAACGTGATATCAACATCACTACTATTGAAGATCCAATCGAATATGGCATGGATGGTGTTAATCAAATCCAAACCAACGAAACAGCTGGACTCACCTTTGCCCAAGGTCTTCGATCTATTTTGCGACAAGATCCTGATGTGATCATGGTTGGTGAGATTCGCGATCGAGAAACTGCAGAACTAGCTGTCTCAGCTGCAATGACAGGACATTTGGTTGTATCTAGTTTGCACACCAATGACGCACACAGCACTATTACCCGCCTCAAGGACATGGGCATAGAAGAATACCTACTTGACGCTACTGTATCGCTTGTTATAGCACAACGACTCGTTCGTAAGAACTGCATACACTGCTCTGGCCCTGACATGGAGATGCAAGCAGGATTGGTACGGCTAGCTCAAGAATACACCATACAGCTTCCAGATAACCCACAAGCACAATCAGGTGCTGGATGCGACAAATGTTTTGGCACGGGATTTTCCGGACGAGTTGGGCTCTACGAACTACTCGATGCTACCAAACACACACCGAGCAAAGAACCAACTGAAACAACCCTACAACAACAAGCAGTACATGCTGTCGCAAACGGCATTACTACAGTTCCAGAAGTACTCCGCGTTATTAATCAATCATAGTCATGACAACACTAACCACAACCAAATCAATCAAAACGCAATGTATCGACTTCTTAAAACCAGCGAGCATTCCAGAAGACAAGGAAACTATCTGGCAAAAGCAAGTCATCAAGCAACGGGTTGGACGAATTGAAAAAATGTTTTTGACTCGACATATTGTGACGCTATTAAATGCCGGAATCCCGATTTTGGAAACTATCACTATCGTTACTGAAGAAACAAAAAACACAACCCTCAGAAACTCACTCAAAAACATTGCTGAAAGAGTTGAAAATGGACAAACAGTTGCTAACAGCATGAAGTACCATGCGCATGTCTTTAGTGAGATGTTTGTGGCGATGGTTGCGACTGGCGAGTACTCAGGACGTTTGACTGAAACACTTGAATACTTGCTCAAAGAACAAGAAGATGATCACCGTCTACGCACCAAGATTCGCAATGCGCTTTTGTATCCTGCAATTATCGTACTCGTGATGATCGGAATGGTGGTTGGGATGCTAACATATGTAATTCCAAGTATTGCTGGACTGTATGCTGACTCTGGAGCAGAACTCCCACTATTTACCCGTATTCTTATCGCAACTAGCGAACTTACTGTCACCTATGGTGTATACGTGATTGTATTTACACTACTCTTTGGACTTATTTTTTATTACATTACCAAAGAAGGACCTGGTCGACACCTCAAAGATCGAATCGTACTCAAAAGCCCAATTGCAGGTCAATTACTTAAACAGTACTATGTATCTCGATTTTCTCGATCACTCGCAAACCTAATCGCCAGTGGTATCACTATTGACGCTGGTCTTGAAATGCTCAAAAACAGCATTCGTAACACTTCGTACCAACGATCTATCACAACTAGCGTGCCAGCTGTCACTCAAGGTAATCCTCTATCAAAAAGCTTAAAACAATTTCCACACTTGTACCCACCACTTATGGTGCGCATGAGTAGTATTGGTGAAAAATCTGGAAAGCTTGACTCAATGCTGCACAAAATCGCTGAGCACTATGAAGAGTCAGTACACAATACCGCAACAAATCTTTCAACCTTACTAGAACCACTATTGTTATTGATTGCTGGACTGCTTGTTGGCGGAATTGCTATTGCTATACTTTTGCCGATTTGGAACATTACGCAACTATTCTAAACCTATGCGAAACACATCGCACAACCTTATCAACAACACAAGTGGTATCAGCTTGATTGAGCTCATGATTACGATCGGCGTATTTGTAACTATCGCAACCCTAGGATCAATGCAATTTAAAGACCACTTACAGCGCATGCAAACACAGACTGCTGCACACAACACTGCAACTGTGCTCACCAATGCACGCAATCAAGCAACTACAGCACTATATGGCAGCGATGCTACTGTGTGCGTATCAACACACACCATTCAAATTACACGCACAAACAAATGCGCTGACGGCTCTACTGTATATACAACCAATAACAACATTACGCTTACTGTAGACACAGCTCACGGCGCAGGCAAAGCAGTACACGCAATCACCTTTCAAAAACTAACTGGCGCAAGCAGTAACCACACTATTACTGTCGCTCACAAAAGTGGTGCCTACAAAAAAACAATCAATATCTCACCAGCTGGACTTATCACACTACAATGAAACACCTACGTAACAATCAACATGGCAACTCTGTACTTGAAATCATCGTTGGCTTGAGCGCATTTGTCATTATTACAGCAGCTGTCATACAGATTTATCACAGCTCGCTCACTGCTATCACGGTGAGTGAACAACAACGAAACGCCGTCATACTCGCACAAGAAAGTCTTGAACAAGCGCATGCTGCTTTTCGATTTGACTGGAATCAAACAGAAAATATTAACAGCAACGCTGCATACCATTTTGCACTTACTGACAATCAATGGACAGTAACAGAAGGCGTTGAAGTCACTACTGACTACAGCCGCAGTGTCAAAATTGAGCCGGTACACCGATTGAACGGAAAAATCAACCAATCAGGAGACGTCGATCCTAATACTGTACTGGTCACGTCAGGCGTTTCTTGGGTGCATCGCGGTGACCCACATACTATTGAAATAGCTACCTATGTTAGCAACTGGTAACAATCAACAAGGATTTAGTTTGGCTGAGCTGATGATATATATTGGCGTGATTGTTTTGGTGTTTTTGATGACTGGGAGTTTTATTATTGAAGTATCAAAAAACAACAAACACACCCAAGCGAAACAACAGCTACAAACCCAAACATCATCCGTCATGCAATATGTAACCCACGCCGTGCATCACGCAGCAACTATCAGCAAACCAACACCTGAGTCACTAGAACTGGTCTCTCATTCACAACAAGGCAACCAAACCCACACCCGCTTTGAAATACGAGACAACAAGCTCTATGTTGGCATCAGCATGGATGACACGTTTGAGCCTAGTGAATGGCAGCAACTCACCAGCAACGAAGCAACCGCAACGCTTGATACTGCGATTACGCATGATATGAGCGTGCATGTTGCAATTTCTTTATCACAAGAACAAACCACCCATTCAATTGCAACTACCATTGCAAATCGACAACCACTCCAATAACCATATGAACACTCGTATATACAATCAAGACGGCGCAGCAGCAATACTGATGCTGATTGGAACAGCAATACTCGGATTGTTGATTGCTTTGACCTTGCATAAGACTGCGCTGAGCAGCCTGCAAGCCGGGGTAATGGAATACAACACTGCAAAAAGTTTTTATGCGGCTGAGAGTTGTATTGCTGAAACAGTACTACAATTAAAAGCTGACGAAACATACACGTCTCCGTATTCCGAACAAGCACCACTGCTTGTTGGTGATGCGCCGTGCTATGTTACCCAAACCACCAACCCAGCAGATCCAACCATCGGAACAGTAACAGCCTATGGTGCAGTTGGTAGTAATCTACGCACGATTGTAGTTGGCTATGATCAAGCAGGCACCAACCCAAAAAAAACACATAATGAAATCATGCTTATTCATGATCGTTCTGGCAGCATGCAAAACGACGGATACGAACCAGGAGCCGGCGGGTATTACTGGGATGATGATGCGCATGCTTATCTTTTTGATCCTACACTTGGCGGCATGCAACCAATTCGCAATGCCCAAAATGCAGCGATTAATTTTGCCCTACAACTTGATGATCAGTTTGATACGCTCGGCATGATCTCATATAGCCAACATGCTAGCATTGATGCGCCGCTTACCACAAACTACAACGGCGTGATTACTCATATTTTGAATATTGACACTGATGGGTACACCAATATCGCCCACGGCATCCTGCGCGCAACCGAAAGCTATGTCCAAAAACAAGCACCAGACACGGCGCGATATGCCATTTTGCTTACTGATGGACATGCCAACAGACCACTCCCATCACACCATGCCTATGATGATCCTGATTTGCCAGTCTGGGTAACACATGATCCAAATACAGGCGACCCGTTACCAGAAGATGTATGGCCAACGCAACTTGCATTGTACTATTCTCAACTTGCGCGCGATGCTGACATCACTATCTTCACGATTAGTCTTGGCGATGACACCAACACGCAACTGATGCAAGCGATTGCTCAAACAACTGGTGGTGCTTACTATCACGCACCAAACAGCAGCGATCTTGATCAAATTTACACACACATCAAACAAGAAATTGAAGACCGATCAATTCAACTATCTGCTTGGGAAGAACTCTAGACATTGTCGGACAGGTCATTGTGTCGTAAAATAAAGACATGTCAGTCTCCCCTGTCAAACACTACCAACTTTCCACATATGGCAAACTCGGCTCTTTGGCTGAAGATTTTCTTGCCTACCTTCATCTTGAAAAAAACCGTAGTGTGCGCACTGTTCGCAACTACGGTTTTTA
>JAUIEQ010000057.1 GCA_030429785.1 bacterium | reverse complement strand
ATATTGGTCAGCAGCATGTGCGGATCAGTAATTTGAAACTGCCATACCCCGTTCTGGGTAAACTTGGTTACATAACCTTCATCAACAAGGTTATCAAGCGCTCGGTAAACAAGGTTCCTGTGTAGAGCAAGCTTGGTAATGATGAGTGCGGCTCGACATGGACCGTTTTTAAGTACGGCTTCATATACCATTGCTTCGTTTTTTTGTAGCCCGAGTGCTTGGAGTTCTTTTAGCATTTTTGTCACACTTATTTGTATACAAAACTACAATAGTTTTTATAGTACTAACTTTAGTATAAAAAGCATTATACTGCAAGAAACTTTGTCACACAAAACTGTTTGCTTGTTCTGACTGTACCACCTAGTATAAAGTATGTTCGTTAACAAAAAGGAGCGAGTATGAAAGCGTGCATTGCTTGGTTTATAGTCAGTCTGCTATCCGCAGTTGTTATTTATTTATGTGTTGCAAATCATTTTGTTGCTAAGCTTATTACTACAGTAATCTACTGTATTGCTTGGGCTGTGCTTATTATCACCTATCTATTAATTGTTGGTCCTGATGATCATGGTTTTCCTATTTTTTTGTCTTTTATACTTGGTAGTGTAGCAGGTCAGGTAATCGTTATGGGCGTGCAACAAGTAGAGGTGCACTTTGCTGCGCTAGAGCCATTTGTGCCAATGGTCATTATTGTTCTTTTTTTTCTGCTTGTATCAATACACCAGGCTATACATTGGTCAATAGGTAAATAAAAATCTACCACCGCTATACACGAGGTGGTTTTTTACACCAACAAATCCCGATGTGATCGGGATTTGTTGTGATTTCTTTCGTAAAAACAGTTATCGTTTTTTACGCTTTGCTGCTGACTTTCGCTTAGCAGGTTTGCGTTTTTTAGCTGCTGACTTTCGTTTTGCAGGCTTTCGTTTAGCTGCAGATTTTTTCTTTGGAGCAGCTTTCTTTCGCTTAGCAGGTTTGCGTTTTTTAGCTACTGATTTTTTCTTAGCTGGCTTACGCTTTGCTGCTGACTTTCGTTTTGCAGGCTTTCGTTTAGCTGCAGATTTTTTCTTTGGAGCAGCTTTCTTCTTTCGTTTTTTTGCTGGCATGAGTTATCACCTCCTTTCGACATGAGTGTAGAGAAATTATTATTTTTCTCGAGAGAAAATAACAACTTCTTATGACTCAATTATGTCAGTAATGACACATTGCATAGGGAACAATGCAGAGTCGAGAAAGATCTTTGTCTGTGTAAGATATTTCTCCACTCTCCCGAAACTCGAGATCATTCAGAATTATGTTCGTAAATATAAAACGTATATAGTATATCAATTGCATGTAACAAAGTAAATGAAAAAACAATACTTATGTGGAAAAGTTTTTTTACCTAACGTTTTTTGTGTAGCAAGTAATGTAGCAGTATTTAATAAACAAAAAAACAAATATCACATATGATATTTTTTTTCAACAAAGGTAAGTTTTAGTAATTCAAAAGTTTGATTAAATATCAAACATGATATATAACTATAGTGCAATCATTAGTAAATATGTATGGCTAAAAAATCCAGTCAGCAAAAAATTGGCGAGCTTGTAGCTCGTATTCGTGAAAAAAGACTTTTGACACAAGCAGATTTGGCAGACAAGCTCGGCACCAGTCAGAGTGCTGTTGCGCGAATGGAAAAAGGTGAACAGAATTTTTCTACTGACACACTGTTGCGACTTAGTCGGGTGCTTAAAAGAGATATCATTACATTATCTGGCAGCGCATTAAACTTTAAAATCAATGGAGGGAAGCAACTCAACGGAAGTATTACGACAAATGCGTCAAAAAATGCTGTTGTTGCATTGTTATGCGCATCATTACTGAATAAAGGAACGACAATTTTGCATAATGTGCCTTCGATCGCAGAGGCTGAGCGACTGATCGAAGTACTTGAGAGTATCGGCGTGGTAATAACTTGGAAAAATCAAACGCTAACAATTCAACCACCTGAGGAACTTGACATTGATGCTATAGATGAGGAAGCGGCACGTAAAACTCGAAGTGTGATTATGTTTCTTGGTCCATTGATACATCATTTTGAAGAATTTTCATTGCCGCTGGCAGGTGGGTGTCTGCTTGGTAAGCGAACAGTACGTCCTCATTTTTTTGCTCTAGAAAGTTTTGGTGTCACTATTGCAACACATGAGTCACAGTATCGTATTCGCAGTAAAGCGTTGCGGGCTGCTGAAGTGATTTTGTATGAATCAGGAGATACTGTGACTGAAAATGCGATTATGGCAGCGTGTTTAACGCCAGGTGTGACGACGATTAAGTACGCATCAGCTAATTACATGGTCCAGGACCTGTGTTTTTTCTTACAAAAGTTAGGTGTTTCTATACACGGTATTGGCAGCAGCACGCTTGTTATTGACGGGGTTGAGGAAATTAATAAGCGAGTTGAGTATCACATCAGTGAAGACCCGATTGAGGCAATGTTTTTTATTGCACTTGCTGCAACAACTAATTCAAAAATCAAAATCAAACGATGTCCAATAGATTTCTTGGAGCTTGAGCTTTTGAAACTCAAAAAAATGGGATGGCAATACACGATTACGGATGAGTACTTATCGTACAATAATCAAACACGACTGATAGACATAACAACTAAGCCATCACAATTGACTGCTTTGGAAGAAAAAATTCACCCGAGTGTGTATCCAGGTCTTAATATTGATAATTTGCCTTTTTTTGCAATTATTGCAACGCAAGCTAAAGGCAAGACATTAATTCACGACTGGGTGTATGAAGATCGAGTAAAGTATTTGACTTTACTTGAGCATATTGGCGCTGATGTTTTTGTTGCCGATTTGCACCGCGCACTTATTTCAGGAAAAACAGCATTACGAGGCGCATCAATAACGTGCCCGCCAGCGCTTAGACCGGCCGCTGCTATTTTGGTTGGTATGATTGCAGCAGCAGGGGAATCACATATGCGCAATGTGTATTTTATTGATCGTGGATATGAAGATCTTGCTTTGCGACTGACAACAATTGGTGTTGATATCATGGTTATGCATGGCTTGGATGATTAAAAAGTCCTAATATTAGGACTTTTTTTTGAGGGCTTGTTTTTGCAAGATAACATCATTTGGCGTTATCGTGCCGCGATAGACAACCAGATCAAAGCGCTTGGCTATGAGCATATTAGCTAGTAATGTGCTAGCAAACATATTGTCCGTATGTTTGAAATAATATTTGCCGTAATCATTCAGCAAGCTGGTGCGGTGTTGCTCTCTGTCGGTAGCGAGTTTTGGTGTTTTTTGGGTACGGGCTATGAGCAACAGTGTGTTGTTTGGCAAAAGGATAATATTTATAAGTGCCCATGGCGCATGCAGTAATAATAAAATATCTTGAGGAGAAAACGCGGTGCCTCCTGGATGAGTATGGATTGTTCCAATAAGACATTGCTTGCGTGTTGGGCCATGGTTGATAAAATGAGTAGCAAAACGTATCATATTTTTTTCACCAACAAGACATCGTGAATGAATGAGCATGTTTTCCTGATCGATGTCAGTTATTAGTATTTTTCCAGTTTCGACGTCCTGCTTTGCGCTTTTGGATAAAAGTTGCTTGAATTGTTTTGACCAGTAACTAGTGAGTAGTATTTTGCTTGGCCAATATTCTTGCGCCAGTGCTATTCCTTGTGCGGCCTGATTGACAAGATAATATTTAAACGCATGTGTATCCCAGTGTAACAAGGCATTCCCTCCTGTTTGGTTGCGTGTTGTGAAAGAAGTAATACGAGAGCGTACCAAAAAAGCGCAGTCATTGTCAATAGGCTGCGAAAAAAAGAGTTACGTGATGATGAGATGTGTGCAAGCGTGCTGTTGGGAGTTATGCGCCTGTGATGAGACACGCAACTGCGCCAGGCAGTTGCCAGTTAGCAGCAAGGGCTTGTTTGAGTGCAGCGACTGCCAAGCTTGAGTTTGGCGAAATCGTAAGCGCTGTTGCTGCTTGTACATGTTGTTGTGCGTTTGTTATTTCTTCATTGGAAATAATCCAACCTGATCCTTGTGTTTGGTTGATTGTAGCAACAACTGCATCTTTGCGATGTGCAACCTGATCAACAATTGCATTGGCTAGGGATGGTTGGTCTGACTGTGTTGTTTTTGCATGTTTGAGTGCGGCTGGTGATTTCTTTTCTTGAGATTGTAGCGTTGAGTCTTTTGCGAATACCTGCGCAATAGGATGACAGCTGGTTGTTTGAGCGATATGTATTTGCACTGCGTGATTATGTGCAACAAAATATTCACCAAGGGCTTGCGCGCAAGTGCCTGAAGACGTTGGAACAAAAACCGCTGCTAGATTTGGAATGTTGAGTAGTTCCTGTGCAAGTGATGTATAGCCAACCAAGGCAGTTGCATCAGTTGATTGTCTGAGTGGTTGTGCTTGCTTACTTTTTTGTAACTGAAAAACTGTTTGTTGTGGTCGATTGACTTGCTCAATCGTAATAGCAGAGCTTGTGCCTGCGCGGTCGTGGAGTAGTTGTAGTTTTTTTGGTGCAATGTGTTGTCCGACAAACACTTTCAATGTCATGGTTGTCGTGTTCATTGCTTGCACTGCCTGTATTGCAGCAAGTGCAGCATTGCCTGAGCTGGCAATTGCAAAATCAGTATGTCCAAGCTCTGTATACTTTTTGATCATATGTGGAATTGATCGCCCTTTATGCGAACCAAGGGGGTGAAGATCTTCACGCTTGAGATAGAGAGCATGAGGGAACGACAGTGCTTGAGCTAAGGCTTGGTGTGATTGTTGTGGTGTAATCATATAATTGTCATAATCATGGCGCCTGCGATGTTTGGGCGGATGCATTTTTGGTAGTCTTTATCAGTTGCTGTATTTGTGGTATTCTCTAGAGTGTCCTTTTGGATGTTACTCTTAATTATATACGTATGCAACTTACATGTTTAGAATGCAAAAATGATGTTGATTTGTCATCTTACAGTGATCTTGAGAAAGATCAAGTAATCGAATGCAATACCTGTGGGATCACCTTGATGGTGACTAA
The DNA here is from genome assembly GCA_030429785.1 of bacterium. GTDB lineage: Bacteria > Patescibacteriota > Patescibacteriia > S139-126 > S139-133 > JAUIEQ01. Next base: position 489 of record JAUIEQ010000057.1, on the reverse strand, counting down.
CATCGAAAACACTATGGTAACTGCTGAAGTGGTTGATGAAGGGAAGTAAGCAGGCAATTGCACTTAAGCGCTACAGAATAAGGACCTTGTATGGGTCCTTATTGTAATATGGCGACTGTATCCTCAATCATCCCTCGAAAACCATGTGATCCAAGAAACACAATAACATCGCCTGGCTGTGCTTGTTCAGTGATCTGTCTAACTAGCGCATCATCATCTTCAATATACTGTACGTTGGGATGGGTTTTGCTAATAGTCTGTGCAAGTTCTGCGCCAGCAATTGGCTGGTCGGTATTGTTTGGATCAGTTTTGAGTTTGGTCAGACGAGGGATCAGAATAGTTGTTGCGTCTTCAAAAGCAGCATCGTATTGATCAAGCATGCTTGGTCTGCGAGCGCCTTGGTTTGGTTCAAAAATCGCTCTGATGTTTGTTTTGTAAATAGCCTTGAGTGTTGCAAGGCTTGCTTTTGCTTTGGTTGGTGAGTGAGCA
>JAUIEQ010000056.1 GCA_030429785.1 bacterium | reverse complement strand
CCAAACAGTTTCATCAACCGGCATATATGTAAGTCCAGTACGAGATCATTTGACTGTTATTGAAAACGACACTACTGAAGTCAGTTTTTCAATAGATCAACTGAGCTCACTAACGATTACTACAGTATCTCAAAGCCTACCCATAAACTGGAAAATCAACACAGATACAACATCAACAACACAACAAATAGCTGCAAGTATAGCACATACAGATTCAAATTTTTACTTTGCCTGGCAAGATTACCGCAGTGCTTCTACCTCAGATATCTATAGCCGAAAATACGACACAGCAGGCACTGCAGCAGGCTCTAGTGACACCAATATAGTTTCTACACAAAACCACACCGCGCCACGGTTAGCACTTGATAGCTCAGAAAACTTTTATACCACATGGTATGATGATTCTTCTGGAAATAATGACATCTATATCACCAAACAAACCAGTAATGGCATAGATGCATGGGGCGGAGCTTCACGAGTGAATAGCGATAGCGCAGCTGCGATACAGTCACATCCTGATATAGTTGAACTTGGCGGCACTGTCTATATTGTCTGGCAAGACCAAAGAAACGATGGTGGAGATATATACCTGAATGCATTCTCAAGTGCTGGCATCAAACAATTCGTGAACGACATCAAAATTAACTCAGACAGCGCAGCTGCGATACAGTCATATCCTCGCATACAAGCTGGAACCGACGGCAATTTGTATATTGGCTGGCTCGATACTCGCAATAGTTCAGTAGATGCTTATATTCACAAAGTCGATACGAGCGGAACAGCTCTGTGGGTTGAGGAAAAACGAGCAAGCAGTGCTTCAGCTACAAATATGGAAAGCTTTGACATAAGCCTTGATTCAACTGACACTACATTTGTTGCCTGGTCTGATAATAGAGGTGGTGATTTTGATATATATTGGCAAGCTATTGCCTCAAGTAGCGCATTGCTCTATGGTGGCGATCAATCAATCACTACCCAATCCCCAACTAGCAATCAACAAACTGCTCGAGTTGCTCTTGATGGATCTGATAATATCTTTTTTGCCTGGCAAGATTCTCGAACTGGAAGTCAAGATGTGTATGTTTACAAAACCGATAACAGTGGCACAGCTCTGTGGCCACAAGAAGTCCAGATGAACTTGATTCAAAATGCTGACCAATTACTATCAGATATCAGCGTCTATCAAACCGATCGTGTTGTAGCGACATGGACAGACTATTCTGACAGCAGCTCAGATGTATGGACTGGCACACTGAACTACGATGGCTCTGAAACACCAGTACCGTTTGTTGATTTTGATTTATTTGGCAGCAAAACAACTCACACAGGCCCTGACAAGCTCAAATACGAAGAATCACTGAGCACTGACGCTTCTGGACAGCTCATACTAACAGACCTTGAATGGGACAGCTACGATCTTGTTGTAACAGACTCACTATACAGTCTCACACAAGCAGATCCATCACTGCCACTTACCTTGTTACCCGCTACAAGTACAGCTATCAAATTAATTGTCGACTAATGCTTTTGCTCCAAAAAAAACAAGCAGGCGTAACACTTATTGAAATAATTGTTTCAATCGGCATCTTTGCAATCATTGTAGTTTCATGGAATGTTATTGTGATTCAAAATTATCGAACAACGTCATTTGGTGATGACCAGCAAAGTGCGATTCGTGAAGCTCGAGAAGCGGCTGCAATTATGGTGCGCGAAATTCGTGAAATGTCCACAGCTGAAAATGGTGCCTATGCATTAGAAGATGCGCAGGACGATGAAATTATTTTTTTCTCAGATGTTGACTCAGATGTTCTGACTGAACGAATACGGTATTTTATTGATGGTACTGAACTAAAAAAAGGCGTAACAGAACCAACTGGTGATCCGCTTGAATACGTCACAAGCACTGAGTCAGTAATTACTATAGCAAATCATCTTTTCAACCAATCAAACAACCTATTTACCTACTATGATGAATTCTATCCATATTCAACAAGTACAAATCCCCTTCCTGCGCCAGCGCGTTTGATTTCCACAAAACTAATTCACATTCAGCTTCATGTAACCGTAGATCCAGCAAATGCTCCAGAGACATTTATTGTCGAATCTGATGTGCAGCTACGCAACCTAAAAACAAATTTGTAACCATGCAACAAACACAACACAACAAACAAGTCGAGCAAGCCGGCACAATGCTGATTTTTGTTGTTGTCATGACTGGTATCTTCATGATGGTATTGGCAGGGTTCTTAAGCTTAATCCAATACCAGCTAAAGCTCACAAATGCACGAATTGCTGAAATACAAGCTACTCATATAGCTGAAGCAGGCGCAAACTACTATAAATGGCTTCTTGCGCACGATCCAGATGATTTTCAGGATGGAACTGGAACTTCAGGACCATATGTTCATGACTATAACGATCCAACCAGCGGTTTGGTTGGCACCTATAGTCTAGAAATAGACCCTCCTGAAACAGGCTCCACCGTTGTGACTATTAGATCAACTGGTTGGGTAAATGATTATCCGGACATTACCAAAACCATCGAAGTACGGCATGGGGAACCGTCACTCGCCAAGTACTCTTTTTTGACTAACAGCGATATTTGGCTTGGGGAAGATGAATCTATTAGCGGCCAAATGCATTCAAATGGCGGAGTTCGTATGGATGGGAGCAATGACTCGCTCGTAACTTCTGCTCTAGAAACATACACCTGCACATCAGCACATGGTTGCAGCAATGAAACCAAAGACGGTGTATGGGGCAGCGGCCCCAACTCAGATTTGTGGAGTTATCCTGTTCCTGTTGTTGATTTCAACACCATTACGCTCGACTTAGCAGAAATAAAAACAGCAGCGCAAACTGGTGGTCACTACTATGCTGGGCAAAACTACGGTTATCACATCATATTTAATAGCGACGGAACGTACAGTATTTACACAGTAACATCACTCATGCCCTCTATCAACAGACTTGATGATGATGATTTATCTGGTTTTGAATTACAGGCAGAAGAAATTAATACAGAAACACTTGTTGGAACATACGATGTTCCAGCAAGTAGCCCAATTTTTATTGAAGACGAGCTCTGGATTGATGGAACGCTTAATGGTAAAATTACTGTAGCAGCAGCTCGTTTTCCAGAAAGCGCTGCAACATATGCAAGCATTTACATCAACGACAATCTTCAGTATATAGCCCGCGATGACACTAATGCACTCGGTTTAGTTGCTCAAAAAAATATTCTGGTACCAAAACATGCACCTGATGATTTGACCATTGATGCAATTTTACTGGCTCAAAAAGGCCGTGTGATGAGACTATTATACTCTCCATACAACGTACAAAACTCTATTCAAGTATACGGTGGAATAATCACAAACAAAATATGGACATGGACCTGGGTTAACGGCAGTCAAATAACCGTTGACGGGTATGATAACACCAGCAGTATATTTCACACCAATCTTTTATACGAACCACCTCCATACTTCCCAACAAGCGGCGAATATGACTTCATATCCTGGGAACAACTTCCATAATACTTTTACTTACACTCATGCTCACACAACACAAATCTGTAACAGCTTGGGGTCTTGATATCGGAGATCGATCACTTAAGCTAGTCGGCATTACTGGTGGAAAATCAAGCTCATACAATATTGTAAACGCGAACAGCATTGAAGTACCGTCTGGTTTTTTTGATAATGGTAAAATAATCAATCAAGATGGTATTACTGACCTCATCAATAAACTCATTAATACTGCGTCCGGACCAAAACTACGCAGTCCATTTGTACACTGCTCGCTTCCCGAAACACAAACATACATCAAGCTGATTACTATTCCTGACATGACTGATAAAGAAATTCCTGAAGCAGTTCAATGGGCATCTGAACACCACCTTCCTATTGCTCCAGAAGATATTTATCTAGATTGGCAAATAGTTGAGCGCACACCAAAAGAAATTCATGTACTCATTGGAGCTGCGCCTATTGAAATTAGCAGCACCTACACTGAACTACTCAAGGCAGCAGGACTCACGCCCTTGTCCTTAGAAATTGAAGCAACACCTATCATGAGAGCAGTTATCGATGAAAAACAAATCAAAGATGACAATGAAAGCATAGCCGTGGTAGACATTGGCGCAACCAGAACTAGCCTAGCTGTGTATGCGCAAGGATCAATTCAATTCACTAATAGCCTACCCTTTTCAGGAGACTTGCTAACAACCAAAATAGCTGACGAGTTGTCTTTGTCACATGATCAAGCTGAAAAAGCAAAAATAGTTTGCGGTCTTGACCAAAAAAAATGTGACGGCGCTTTACTCAAACTACTATCAAAAAATATCCAAGATCTCAGCACAAAAATTATAGCAGCATTTGATTTTTATCAACGTGAGTTTGAACAATCTCCAGAAATTACCAGGGTACTGCTCTGTGGTGGTGGCGCGCAGTTTCAGGGCATTGACACTATGCTGAGTGACAAACTCAAAAAACCAGTCGCAATTGCCAATCCGTTCCTACATTGCCTACCAGTAAATAAAAAATTACTACCTCCCACAAAAGCACTAAGTTATACAACTGCTATTGGACTCGGTCTTAAAATACACGAACACTAACGTATGATATCACTCAATCTTTTATCTCCAGCAGAAAAATTAGACGCTTCTCTGAAGTGGAATTATTTAATCGTCAGAAATATTGTAATCATGCTTTTGGTTCTGGCTATTATCATAAGCGGTATATTACATGCTGCTAAAATAGCGTTAACAAACCATGCTGACGATATTCGCCGACAAGCTGAATTAATTAGCGCTGAACACCTTGGTGCAAATAACAGAATCAATACGATCAATAGCATTATCACTGAATTACAAACTATCCAAAATTCCTACAAACCAGTCAACCCGGTCATGAATGCTATTTTAGCAGATATTCCTGATGGCATTCAATTGACCAACTTCCGCCTTGACGTATCATCACAACAAGTAATACTTGTCGGCAAAGCAGAAACTAGAGATTCGTTATTGCAGCTCGAGTCTCAGCTCAAGCAAAATCAAATTGTTAAAGATATCGAAGTGCCGCTGAGCAATTTGTTACAAAAATCAAATATTAATTTTAATTTAGTTGGAACACTTGTCATTGAGTAATGAGTATGACTTTTGAAAATAAGCAAATCAATCTGAATAAGAACACGATTCTACGCCTAACACTTATTGTTGGCAGTGTCTGTGTACTCGGTCTTGGTATCTTTATTTCCTTTACAATTGCTGACATACGTTCAATCAACCAAGACATTCTGGTTGAACGAGCAGCGCTAGAGCAACAGCATCGCAACGGTCAACTATTGCAGACAAACAATCAGCTACTCAAAGCAACCAACCAACAGATGGAACATCTTGACGTTGCATTCGCAAACACAAGCGACACCCTTTCATTTATTAATGCACTTGAACTTGAGGCAGACAAACTTGGCATCAAACAGACCATCACACTACCTGAGTTTGACACAAAACAAATAATTACCCCAACACTACTCAGTCTTGAAATTTCAGGTCCTTTGGATAAGCTGTTGCACTATATAGAAATTCTAGATCGTCAGCCATT
>JAUIEQ010000055.1 GCA_030429785.1 bacterium | reverse complement strand
GGTGATACTGTTTCATTTGTAGAGACTCGACCACTATCAAAGGATAAACGTTGGATTGTTGTGGCATAATTAGTATTATAGTTTGTATGATTCAAGAAGAAACACAATTGAAAGTAGCAGATAATAGTGGCGCGAAGCGAGTGGCTTGTATTAAGGTGCTTGGCGGAACTGGACGTCGGTATGCTCGAGTTGGTGACATTATTACTGTTAGTATCAAGGAAGCGCAGCCACATACAGCTATTAAAAAAGGTCAGGTAATGCATGCAGTGGTTGTTCGAACACGAAAAGAAATCAACAGACCTGATGGTTCGTATATCCGATTTGATGACAATGCAGTTGTCATTATTGATCGGAAATCAAAGGAACCAAAAGCAACACGTATTTTTGGTCCAATCCCACGAGAATTACGTGCGGCTGGTTTTAATAAAATCATTTCATTAGCACCTGAAGTATTATAAAAACGTATGCCAAGATTGAAATTACAAGTAAAAAAAGGCGATACTGTAACTTTGTTAGCAGGGAAAGATCGTGGTAAAGAAGGGAAAGTGATTCAAGTTTTTCCTGATCTGAAAAAAGTAGTTGTTGACAAGATCAATATTCGCAAAAAGCACTTGAAGCCACAGCAACGTGGTCAGCAAGGTCAAATCGTTGAATTTTCAGCTCCGGTAGAGGTGTCTAATGTTATGCTTGTGTGTCCACATTGCAGCAAACCAACTCGCGTTGCTCATATTGCAGCAGCTGATGGTAAGTTTGTTCGATCTTGTAAAAAATGTAATAAAGCCGTATAAGTATGAAACGATTTGCAGAAACAATTAAAACAGATATAGCGCAAGAGCTTAAGCAGCAGCTTGGCTTGACGAACGACATGACTATTCCACGCATTGAAAAAATCACTATTAATGTTGGGGCAGGACGAGCGCTGCAGGATAAGTCATATCTTGACCACGTTAGTGAGACGTTACAGCGTATTACTGGGCAACGGCCAGTTATCACAAAAGCACGTAAGTCATTGGCAACATTTAAAATTCGTGAAGGTATGCCAATTGGTGCAAAAGTTACGCTTCGCGGTGCTCGAATGTATGATTTTCTTGAAAAGCTTGTGAAAGTTTCTTTGCCTCGTGTACGAGATTTTCGAGGATTGTCAGTAAAAGGATTTGATCGTCAAGGTAATTATAGTGTTGGTATCAAGGAGCATTTGATTTTCCCAGAAATTAACGCGGATGAAGTTGAGAAGGTGCATGGACTAGAAGTGGTTATCACAACTACAGCAAAGAATAAAGAAGAAGGGTATTGGTTATTGAAGCTACTTGGATTTCCATTTAATGATGAATTAAAAGTAAAGAAATAAATATGGCCACCAAAGCACAAATTGCAAAATCAAACCGAAAGCCGAAGTTTTCTACACGAGTGACTCGACGATGTTGGCGATGTGGTCGTAACCGAAGTTATATGCGTCATTTCAATTTATGTAGAATTTGTTTTCGAGAATTGGCGACACGTAACGAAATTCCTGGTGTTCGAAAATCATCATGGTAGGAGTATTATTAGTTATTAGTATTTAATTATGACAGATCCAATTGCAGATATGTTGACGAGAATACGAAATGCAGCTCAAGTGCGTAAGCAGGAAGTTGTTATTCCGCATTCAAAGTTAAAAGAACAAATTCTAGATTTGTTGCATCAAGAAGGATATGTATCTAGTTTTCAAGTTGAAGGAAAAATTCCACAGAAGCAAATTGTGGTTCAGCTTAAATATGACCATAAGCAGTCAGTGATTTCTTCTTTGAAACGAATTAGTAAATCTGGCCGACGTGTATACACGAGTAAAGATGAGATACCTTCAGTATTGAACGGTCTTGGTGTTGCGATTATTTCAACATCACAAGGAATTATGACGTCGCAGCAAGCTCGTAAAGCAGGCATTGGCGGTGAAATTCTTTGTGAAATTTATTAATGCATTTGTGGTTAGGATGGTGTTGTGCTTACTAAGCACGCCAGCATCCTAGTCATGAATCACATAAAACTATATTTAGACAAAGCGTATATGTCACGATTAGCAAAAAAACCAATAGTAGTACCTGACAAGGTTTCATGTTCTGTTACAGATGAAGCTATTGTTGTTACAGGTCCAAAAGGTGAATTACACATCGCAAATAATCCACTAGTCAATGTAGCGGTAACAGATACGGAAGTTGTATTGACAGTTTCAGATACTGAAGACCAAGAACAAAAAGCACATTGGGGTTTAGTTGCGAGTCTTATTCGGAATATGATTGTTGGTGTTACTGAAGGATATGAAAAAAAACTAGAAATTAATGGCGTGGGGTATAGGGCTGCTATGAAAGGTTCTGATTTAGAATTAGTAGTTGGGTATTCACATCCTGTATTGTACAAGCCGCAAGATGGGGTTACACTGGAAGTAGAGAAAAATGTTATTACTGTAACGGGTATTGATAAGCAAAAAGTGGGACAAGCAGCAGCAGAGATTCGTCAAGTTCGTAAGCCTGAGCCATACAAAGGCAAGGGCATTAAATATAGCGATGAGGTGATTAGACGAAAAGCTGGTAAAGTAGGTAAGGCAGCTGCTTAAAAATAATTTTTTGAATACGTGTATGACACAAGTAAAGCAACAACTTATTAACCGACGAAAACGTTTCGTACGACGCAAAGCGCGAACTAAAGCGTCTATTGTCAGTCTTGATAACCGACCACGGTTAGCTGTATTTCGTAGTTCACGGTATATCTCTGCTCAGATTATTGACGATATTGCCAAGAAAACGCTTGTAGCAGTGCATGAACGAGAATTGCCAGATGCAGAAAAAAGCAAAACAAAAGTTGAGCGAGCGAGTGTTGTTGGTGATATGCTTGCTCAGAAAGCATTAGAACAAAAAATTACTACCGTTCGTTTTGATCGATCTGGTTATCTGTATCATGGACGGGTCAAGGCATTGGCTGATGGAGCACGAAATGCTGGGCTTGAATTTTAATTATAAAATATTGTATGGCTAGAAAAGGCGAAGGCAAACAAAACGATTCAAATAAAGATGAGTTCGAGCAACGAATCATTGATCTCGCACGTGTTACTCGTGTGATGGCTGGTGGTAAACGGCTTCGGTTTCGAGCATGTATGGTTATTGGCGATCAGAAAGGTCGTGTTGGATACGGTGTAGCAAAAGGTGCTGATGTTGCGCTTGCAATTAGTAAAGCCGTTGCTCAGGCAAAACGTAATATGATCACTGTGCCAATTGTTAATGATTCACTTCCGCACGTAGTTCGTGTTAAGTTTAAATCAGCTAAAGTGCTGTTAAAGCCAGCTCCAAATGGTACAGGGGTAATTGCTGGTGGTGCGGTTCGAGATGTGATAGAGTTGTCTGGCATTCCAAATGTCGTTGGTAAGATTTTGGGCTCAAATAACAAAGTAACAAATGTAAAAGCTGTATTTAAGGCTTTTGAGCAATTGCAGTTACAGTCTGGCAACCGAAAAAAAGAACGTCAAGCAGCTCACGCTAAGTCTGAAGTAGAAGTACAAGCATAATTATTATATTGTATACGTATGATCCAATTACATTCATTACCATCTCGCAATACTAAAACCAAACGTCGTGTTGGTCGTGGTAATGCGTCAAATGGAACATACTCAGGTCGTGGTATGAAAGGTCAGCGATCACGAAGTGGGGGTAAGTCTGGTCTTGCTCGACTTGCTGCTCGTGCATGGGTTGAAAAATTACCAAAAGCAAAAGGCTTTACCAGTATTCATGCAAAACCAGCATGGCTTGATATCGCTGTTCTTTCTGATCATTTTTCTGACGGTGATACGGTTACACCAGGATTGCTAAAGCAAAAAAATCTAGTTAGTGATATTAGAAATGGTGTCAAGTTGCTTGGTAACAGCACGGTTGCAAAAAAGCTAACAATCAAAAACATGTATCTTTCTGCAAGTGCTCGTACTGCGATCGAAAAAGCTGGTGGGGTTATCGAGCAAGAGCGTGTAGCTCGAACAAAACGCAATAAAGAAACATTGACGAACAAGGAAGTATAAACTAACTAGTATGGCATTAGCTGACACATTACGACAAGTTTGGAGGGCAAAAGAAGTGCGGAAAAGTATTTTTTTCGTATTTGTAATGTTTCTTATTTTTAGAGTAGGTGCTCACATTCCAATTCCTGGTGTTGATGCTGGTGATCTTGCACAGTTCTTTAACCAAAATCAATTTTTTGGTCTACTAAATTTATTTTCAGGTGGAGGTCTTGAGAATGTGTCTATTATGATGCTTGGTCTTGGTCCGTACATTACCGCGTCAATTATTTTTCAACTGTTGGTAATGATTGTCCCGCGTTTGGAAGAATTACAAAAAGACGGTGAGCAAGGTCAGCAAAAGATTAATAAGTATACCCGTTGGGCAACTATTCCGCTAGCAGTAATACAAGGATACGGATTTATTACTTTATTGCAGCAACAATCAGGTGTTGGCGGTGGCGGATCTGCTTTGATTGGTAGCCTGACAGGACTTGAGATGGTTACAGCTTTGGTGTCGGTAACTGCTGGTACATTGTTCTTGATGTGGATTGGTGAGTTGATTAGTGAGAAAAATATTGGAAACGGTATTTCCTTGCTTATTTTCGCCGGTATCATCGCAGCCTTGCCTAGCACAGTACAGCAGATTTTTGTCGTATTTGATCAAAGTCAGATTTATAATTTGTTGCTCATGATCGCAATTGGCTTGATTACGGTGTTTGGTGTTGTGATGATTACCGAGGGTCAGCGCAATATCCCTATTTCTCATGCACGACGAGTTCAAGGTAATAAGCTTATGGGTGGGGGTATGGGAACTCATTTGCCGCTTCGGGTTAACCAAGGTGGTGTGATTCCGATTATCTTTGCTATTTCAGTAATGCTATTTCCGCCAATGGTTGCACAATTTCTAGCTCGTGCATCAAATGCAACTGTGGCTGCTTTTGCTAACAACATTATTATTTGGTTTAATGATACAACTATTTATGGTATTGTATATTTTATTTTGGTTGTAGCATTTACGTATTTTTATTCCGCAGTTGTATTCCATCCTGATCAGATTGCTGAAAACTTGCAAAAACAAGGTGCGTTTATTCCTGGTATTCGCCCAGGAAATTCAACAGCTGATTATTTGCAAAAAGTTGTAAATCGTATCAATCTTACAGGAAGTTTGTTCTTGGGTGTAATTGCGGTGCTGCCACTCATTGTGCAGGAAATTACAGGTCTTAACGCTTTGATTATTGGTGGTACGTCATTATTGATTATTGTGTCGGTTGTTATTGAAATTGTAAAACAAGTTGAGGCGCAATTATCTGTTCGTGATTATGAGGCGTATTAGTTTTTTAGGATAAGTAGATACCAGTCTCGTTTTTAACCGTTGCGATAGTAGGACGGTTTTTATTTTTTGTAATAATGAATTACAATAATAAAGTATCAAGCAATATAATTACTAATTAATAGCCAGTGACTAACCGCGAATAATAAGGTTATTTACTTACTTATAGTGTTGGTTATTAGTTGATAGTTATTAGTTGATTTTTAGTATGTCATTACACATTGTTATTTTTGGACCACAAGGTTCAGGAAAAGGTACGCAAGCAGCTATTATTGCTGAAAAGTTTGGTT
>JAUIEQ010000054.1 GCA_030429785.1 bacterium | reverse complement strand
ATGATATTTGTGCATGAGTTAGGCCATGCATATGCAATGCGACGCAATAACATTCCTATAGAGGAAATAGGACTTGGTGTTAAATTTCGTCCATATATCACAATCCACTCAACGTTTTTTGACTGTCCGATGTATTTTTCGCCATGGATTGTTATGGGATATGTTAAAAGCAGTGAAGCAGCTGATGCGCAAATGAAAACGCTTGGCAGACGTGAACAATTGAGTATCTATGGCAGTGGTATTTGGGCTAATGTGATGTATGGTTTGGCAGCTTTGTATGTGCTGTGGTTTTTGGGAGAGCAAGCATTTTCGTTGCGAGGGTTGTTGATGTTGACGGCGTTAGTCAGTGTTACCGCATTGTTGTATTGGGGGAAAGACTTCTTCACAACATATATTTTCCCGATGCTATCAGTTGGTGTTTTGGTATTAGTAGGATCTATGTTGTTTGGACCTTCTGCAAGCGAAGGTGTATCTGGTCCAGTTGGTATCATTTCAGTTGTAGCTGATAATAGCGCCAATATACAAGATGTATTACGATTAAGCTTTGCTTTGTCATGGAGTATTGGGTTGTTGCAAGCGCTGCCGTTACTTCCATTTGATGGTGGTCATGGTATTGCAGCGTTGCTGCCTCGTCGCTTCCGTCGCACGTATGAAGTGATGACTGGCTACATTGGTGCGCTGTTTATTGCCTGGGTGTTTATTTCAGACTTTATTTAATGATAAGGATGCAGAAGCATCCTTTTATTTTTTGACAGGTATATGTAACTCTGGTAGAGTGTGATATTGTATTTTGACAATTTACCACATGGCTAATACAGGAGAGAGCGTATGATGCACTTCGCACAGAAAGCGTACAAAATCGTTGTTGTTGTTTGTACGATTGGGTTTTTGATTATCGCGCATGAGCTGGGTCACGCGTTTGCAGCAAAAGAGCATGGTGTTGGTATACAGCACATCATGATTGGTTTGCCGGTGTATCCGGTCGTTGAGTTTGAGTCTCAGTACTTTGATGCGCCGGTTACTTTGTCACCTTGGTTGGCGATGGGATATGTGGAACTTGAGGCTGACAAAGCATCGCTGATGCAAGTTGCTTCATTTGTTGTAGCGATGGATATTGCAGCTGCTGGGATCTGGGTTACTATAGTACTGGCGTTGTTGGTGCTTGTGTTGCAATGGATGGTTTTTGGTCTGCGAGATCAAACCAAACGTCAACGGATATACAATTGGATATTGGGGCTACTGACAGTTGGTATTGTTTTTGAGCGAACGTGGATGTCTGTATATGTGTTTCCGCTCATGTCGATGGTTTGTGCTGCAGTAGTCTCTAGAGAGCTGTTTGGTAAAAAGGACAACAGCACAATGGGACCAGTTGCTATTTCAAAAGTAATTGCAAGCTCAACTGGTAGTTTGAAAAAATATTTGAACGTAGTAATCGGTCTGTCGATCGGATTTACGATAATGAATTCATTGCCACTTGCTTTTTTTGATGGTGGCGTTTTTGTGTATGGTGTGCTGCCAAGTCAGTACTTGAGGTTTTATAGTATTGCAAGTTTTGCTGTATTGTTATTTGGGTATTGGTATACGCAGTTGTACCGTCCGATTACACATACTAATCGTAGTTAATCTAACTGTCTTATAACATCACAAGGAGCTGTGAATGAATCTGCGCATTGAATGTGAAACTGAGCAGACTGCAGTAGCGGTACTGCAAGTAGATCCGTTGCAGGTATGTACAACAACCAATGTTGATGAATGTGGATTGCTATCTCCGTTTATTGACTTTGTTTTTGCAGATGAAGATATTCGAACTATTGAAGCGCTTGGCCGTCATTTTGAGTCACGGAATTGTTTTCCAAAGATTTCTGTCTGTAGTCATGATACTGAGTATGGGTTTTTGCTCAGTCATCATATGCATCAGCTTGAGTTTGAGTATGTTCGTGAGTTTGTGCCATTTGGAGCTTTGTGGCAAACACTACTGCGTCTTCGTAACAAAAAAATTGATCTATGTGTACAGATACGTGGCGTAGTAGCACCGCCTGTTCATGATAATTATATACAGTTTGTTAACCATTTTGAATCTCACAAGCGATTTAATGTAGGTTTTGGTATGAAAACCAGCTTACATAAGTACAAGCTGTTTAATGTGCTGTATTCGTTTCGTAAGATACATTGCGAAGCTATGGCACATACTGGCTAACTACAGTATCAACCGGATTGCGTATCCGGTTTTTTATTACACATCATTGTATGGTTGTGTATCAATGCTACATTGAAATAGTGTTACGTATAGGTATTTAAAAACTCCCATGATTTGGGAGTTTATTTGGTTGGCGGAGCGGGAATGAGTGTGTCAAACGCAAAGCGCATGATAGTTTCGAGCATAGGAATACCAGAACGGTTAATTGAGCAGTATGATCGATCTTTGCTCAAGGTTGGAATATTGATTACAAAGTCACGAGTAATGCTATCGGCGCCATGCTGGATCGTTGGTTCTTCCATGATATCTTCTGCGCGAATATTTACAATGGTAATTGAGTCATGCGATGCATCGAATTGTTTGAGTAATTCAAAAAAACTATCACACCATTGTTTATCTATAATCACTCCATCTATGCCGACTCCGAAGCCTAATTTGAGTGACATCTCATGAGTTTGCATGTTGAGCAGGAGAATTTGCTTTTTTCTGAGGCTGCTTGGGAATTCGATTGCAACAAAATGACCCACTCGCTGTGCGGCAAGTTTGAGAACATATTTTTGGAATGGAACTCGTATTGTTTTGAGAATAGGTTGTGTCATGATTTTCCCTGACCTTTTCTAGCTACCTAAGAGATTGGTTTATGGCCCAGAGCACAGGGGCTAGGGTGTCTTTGGCGATAATTCGACTGAAGGATAATTTTTCGTCTGAGTCAGTCATTGGATGTTTTGGCACAATGATGAACCATCCGCTGTTTGTGCGATTGTGTTTGATTTCTTCACAATCATCATATTTCATGCCAATCCCGTCAATTGTATCAGGGATTTTTGCGAACAGTTCTTGGAGGCGATTGATGTAAGCAAAGCCAATGGCAAAATTGGTTGAATGCTGCTGTATTTCAATGCATTGACCTGCTTCATGAATAACAATAGACAGTTCGTTTTTTTTGCATTCAATAACGTGAATTCCTTCAAGCGATTGAATGGGAGGAAGTGTGCCTTCTAGTACAGTCATTAACTGTCTGATGTTGATCCCACGTATTTTCATCTTTTCTCCTTATTATAAGTTTTCATGAATGATTTTGAGCACGCTCATGAGTAGGTTGCTTTGTTTTTCGTTTAGTTCAATGGGCGTGTATGGTAACTGGGCTGTTTTAATAGCAATATAGCTAGTAGGTCGTAAAAAACGTATCTCATGGCTTTTATTGAGCGATATGTCTTTTGCAAAGCATAGCAAGTTTCCCATTTGTCGGCATTCGTAACAGGTATTGTAGAACTTTTTAAAAGCCTTCTCAGGTATTGTTAGGTGATATTCAAATGTATTGTTTCGAGTGATGTGGATGTCGACAGAACCGTCTACGTTGTTGATAACCAACCACAAGACATCATTGAGTAATACCTGGCAGTAATGATCAGAAGTTTTTACCTCGAAGTCAAACGGTCGTAGTTTCTCAACTATTTGTGCAATTTTCATGACAAGTCCTTTCAATTTGTATATGATTGTAATGTTCAAAAACAATACGCTATCATACCAGTATACGGTGATTTGTCAAGGAGTTGGTTGCTGAGAAAGTTTTTGTTTGTTTTGATTTTTCAAAAAACTACTTGCTGTCTGTATTAGCTTTTTGGAGTTCTAGTGATGGACAGTCAAGCACAAGCATGATACAGTGGTGATACATATATGAAGAGTCTATCTAGTTTAGTAGTATTGTACTTTAGATAGCGCGGCAAAAAGCTCGTGTGAGTTTTGTTGTCGCGAAATCCATCTGCTGTAGGTAGATGGTTTTATTATTGTTTGTTGTTATATGCCATCATCATATTCACCAAAAACTATTAGTATTATTGGCTGTGGGCGCTTTGGATTATTCTGGGCGCGTATTCTGTCAGAACATTTTGTAGTTATTGTGTATGATACAAAGACTATTAAGAAATTACCACAAGGAGTTAAGCAAGTTTCTTACAAGCACGTATTTGAATCTGATGTTGTTATATTTGCTGTGCCGATCAGGAAGTTTGCTGCAGCAGTCAAAAAATCAGTAGCGCATATTCGTCCTGGTACAACAGTAATGGATGTGTTGTCAGTTAAGACGCACGCACAAAAAGTATGTGCTCAGTATTTTGCAGATGCACGCATCGACGTCATACTGACGCATCCGATGTTTGGTCCTGATAGCGCGGCTGAGTCAGTGGCTCATTTGCCAATGGTGATGCATAATATGTCAGCTCGCAAAAAAGTGTTTGCATGGTGGAAGCAGTTTTTTGCCAAACTAGACCTTGCTGTTGTGACGCTCTCGCCCAAGCAACATGATACGTACGCAGCATATTCACAAGGTGTTACGCATTTTGTTGGGCGTGTGCTTGATAATATGAAACTTGCTGCAACGCCGATTGATACCAAAGGTTTTGCATCGCTTCTGGACGTCAAAGAGCAAACAGCTAATGATACCTGGCAGTTGTTTTCTGATTTGCAAGCATACAATCCATACACAAAAGCCATGCGACAAAAACTAGAACGCTCACTTGATACAGTAGCTGGCAAGTTGGCTGTGCGTCCAACAAAATCAACACGACGAGTGATTGGTGTGCAAGGAGGCAAGGGGAGTTTTAATGACGCAGCGTGTCAGGAGCATTGTGAAGCAGTGGGTATTACGGATTATGACATTAAGTATTTGTATACTTCCAAGCGCGTGTTGCGTGCGCTGCACAATGGTGAGATTGATTACGGGCAAGTGGCGATGCAAAATGCTATTGGTGGAACAGTGCGTGAAACTGTGCATGCACTGGCGCAGTATCAATGTCATATTGTTGAAGAGTTTGAGTTTTTGGTTAGTCATTACTTGATGACCTATCCAGGCGTAGACCCAAAGCAATTAACCGCGATCATGTCGCATCCTCAGGCGCTTGCGCAGTGCCACCAGACATTGCAGTACAAATATCCAGATCTCAAGCAGATGAGTGGAACGGGTAACTTGATCGACAATGCAGCTGTAGCGGCTGCGCTGGGTAGCGGAAAGCTCGACAAGACAATTGCTTTTATGGGTCCTGAGATTTGTGCGACGTATTATGGTTTGCAAATTATAGATGAGCGACTGCAAGATATGAAAATGAATTTTACTACGTTTTTGTGGTTGAAGCAGTAAAAGTTTTTTGATTGCTATAAAGGTTACAATAAAAATTGTAAAATCTATAAATATATTTCAAAAAGAAGGGCCAGCTGCATTACGCGGCTGGCCTTGGAGGTTGTTGTCAGTTTTTGACTGTTTTGATACAACCTTTCCGGATTTGCTCCCAGATATCCAACTCTCTCTGGGTGAAATCCAATTCACTAGGGACAATGAAGCTGGTTTTGGGATCTTTGGATACTTGCGAGTATCCATTAGGCCCCCAGTGGGTGGTACATCCATAGATGTGCACCACATCGCCTGCACAAACTCTTCGTGACCTGTACGAAACGCGGTCATAGTGTTCGTTCGGGGTGACGATGAAGAACTCACCATCATCACCTTTTTTGATTTCGCCGTTGCCTGATGTGCCCACGATATTGTGAACCGGCCTAACTCCCCGGCGTTTCAGTTCAG
>JAUIEQ010000053.1 GCA_030429785.1 bacterium | reverse complement strand
GTCGGTACTGTTCGAACATGTTGTCCAGACCATGTGGCGCGGCAGTGATTTTAATTTCAATAACTGCTGACTTAATGTGCTCATCAAATATTTGCTTGAAGGCAGTTGCTGGATACTCGTGTTGCGCTGCTTCAATAATTGATTCGAAAAATATGACAAAGACCGCGCGACAATTGATGCATTGAGCAAAATGACTCCAGGATTCATTTTGAGATCGATGGTCCCCATGCTTTTTATAGCTTACAGCCGAAGAGACTAATTGCGCTACCCATTCACTGACAGCAGCGGTATGGGCGAGTTTTCTTCGATTGTGCTGGATCTCAGTAATAATATCTTGATTTGGGTGCATGTTTTGACTCAGCAGTGTTTTGTATGCACCAATGAGAGCGTGGAGTAATTGGTCGGTTGTTATAGTTTCCTTGGTGATCGTTGGCATAAAACTGATGTTGTTTATTCGAGATGCAAGAAAGTGCGAAATCGCATGTACTAACATTTTGGTGGTTATATTCATTACGACCCTCTTTGTGTGATGGTTGATTGTCCGTAGCGAGTAGCTTGGGTAAGGCGGCACAGCAAGTAAGCTGTATGTGCAAATAATAATCCGAATACATGGTCAGGATTGTTGCTAGTTCAGTATTATGCCATTGCTACGGGGGATGTTTTGCACGGCTGCGTTAATGCTTTTGCTCAAAAGAGATGTCATTCGAGGCATCTTGGCAGTGTGGCTTGTGGCTTTTGTGAACACAACTTCCATGCAATGATCAAATGTTATTTCAAAAAAAGTTTCAACTCGCTTGGTGTTTTGTTGCGCTGCCTCAAGTAGTGATCGAACAAGAGCCTTGATCAGAAGACAATAATTACGAGATTGTTTGATGTCATCCCATGATGTGTGACTCCGCTGGTAATTCTTATATAATTCAAAATTTTTAGCGGAAACAAAAATGTGAGCTATCCATTCTACAATATGCGCAGGGTGTGAGAGTTTGTTTTTGTTCTGTTTGATGTGAGTTAGTACACGCGGGTTTGCGTGCAGGTCGTATTTTGACAGAACGTTAATCATTGACTCAAAACCAATATACAAGTTATGAGTATCGATCGAAGGGGTGTACACAGTGACCAATAAGTCATCATCGCCGATCCGAGGGTGGCAGTATTTAAGTATTTCTTCAACAAATGTCTTAGTGTTGATATTCATATACACAACCTCCAGATTGATTGGGTTGATAAAGAACAGTAGTATCATAGTACATCATATATGCGCTGAATATGCAAGTTAAAAATCCCGATATGTTTGATCGGGATTATTTCATTCGCATGGCGGGTTTAGGCATGTATGAACTGTGCATTGGCTTCTCTTATTTCTAAATAGAGAACGCGCAACGCTTTTTCAAGTCGATTGTTGTAGACAGTTAGTGGTGACTTTGTGTGACAGGCAAGTAAGAGCAGGTTGATAAGAACTATGAACTTGCCAGAGCAAACAGGGCACTGTATCAAATGATTCCACATTGGGTTCATGCGACCTTCATTGATTCGAAGGATCGTCTCTACTTGGCTTGCTACATACGCACCGTTGGCGAGGTGGTTGCAGTCAAGTTGCGCTACAAACGACGTATCGTCTTTGTTGATGTGCTTGTTGAGCGCAAGGAGAGCTGATTGTATGTCTGTGGTTTGCAGCCGTCTGTCCAATAGATGGCTTTGTTTGATTTCAAACCTCGGTACTTGTGAACAGGCATTGCGTATTTGCTCAGCAAAGCCGGTCATGTCAACTGCATTGTTGTGAGTAGAGCTGTTCATGGATGCTCCTTGTTGATTGTTGGTGTATGTGAGATTGAATTTGTAATGATCAAAAATATAGTTAACCACGATGCTAACGTATTGTCAAAGCTAGTATTTGTATTTCTTGACATGACGGAGCGCTTATAGTATAGTCGAGTATTGTTCATTTTATGTACATAACATCAAAACAGTATTCATTTATCTAAAAACAGGAGGTTGGTATGTTTGGTTTTGGCAAAAAGGCTGATCGTCGCTTTTATGAAGCTCAGGGTTTTGATTATATTCATGATTTTGAGATCAAAGACCCTCAACATCAGCGAAACATCATAGGTTGGTATCATGTGAATGAGCCTTGTTATTTTTATGTTATGGATAACAGGAGGCGACCTACTGATACACAGTTGCGTCGGCGCGATGGTTCTGCTGTGCTGTTCCGTGGTGACAGGCTCGTGTTTCAAAAAGGAGACTTTATTTATATTGATGTACGACCGTGTGAGTTAAGAGATATGAAAGATCAGTTAATAACAGCTGTGACAGCGCTTTTTGGAGCTCGAAATAAGCCTGATCCGCAGCAGCTGTTTTATAAAGACAATGTTGCAATAACAACCTCTGAAGTAGTTAATCGGTTGCAACAAAGCATGCTCACACCTGTTGCATGGTCGAGAAAAGACAAACGTTTTTTTGTGATCAAATAACCGCACAATCAAAAGTCCTTGAACACAAGGACTTTTTTTATAATGAAAAAAACTCCCGAACTGGTCGGGAGTTTTTTTAGGTGAGAGGTGTTATTCAGAGATCAGTGTAACAGAAGCTACGTGATCGCCTTGGGCTTTGAATTTCATCAGCCGAACGCCTTGAGTCGCACGACCTAGCTTAGAAACGCTATCGATATCAAGTCTGATAACTTGACCTTTGTCTGACATTACGATGATGTCCAGCTCATCAGACGCAAGCGTGT
The DNA here is from genome assembly GCA_030429785.1 of bacterium. Lineage (GTDB taxonomy): Bacteria > Patescibacteriota > Patescibacteriia > S139-126 > S139-133 > JAUIEQ01. Next base: position 3,191 of record JAUIEQ010000053.1, on the reverse strand, counting down.
TGACAACTGCACCATGAACAATAGCACCAGTTTTTGTTGTGATATTAGCAGTTTTGATGCCTGAGCCACCACGACCTTGTACTTTGTATTCAGTAAGTGGCGATCGCTTGCCATAGCCATTTTCTGTCACAACTAGCAGTTGTTCATCTTGGGATGGTTTGCCATCAAAGATAATGTCCATACCAACGACTTGATCGTTTGTTTTGAGCTTGATTGCTCGTACTCCAGCAGCGGTTCGTCCCATTGGACGGATATCTGCTTCTTTGAAACGAATTGCTTGTCCTTTGGCAGTGGTGAGGATGATGTCATCTTTGCCGCTGGTGCCTTTGACCCACTCGAGTGCATCATCATCCTTGAGACCAATTGCGATCAGTCCTGATCGTCGCACGTTATCAAATTGATCACGTGCCACTTTTTTGATTTGACCATTCCGCGTTACCATCACCAAGTATTGGTTGTCTCGGCTGGTATCAAGTGCTCGCGTTGCAGTTACTTTTTCATTTGGTGAAAGCTGCAGGAAATTAACCATCGCTTGGCCTTTGCTCGTTCGCGATCCAGTTGGTAGGTCATACCCCTTGAGTTGAAAGACACGACCTTTGTTGGTGAAGAATAAGATATCCGCATGCGTGTTGGTGGTGAATAAGTCATCAACCATATCTTCTTCTTTGGTAGTCAGACCAACAACGCCTTTGCCGCCACGACCTTGTGTTCTAAAGGTTGTTGGTGGAACTCGTTTGATATAGCCATCACGAGTCATGACAACTATGGTTGTTTCATCCGGAATTAAGTCTTCTTGTGAAAACGAGTCAACTGCATGCGGGAAGATTTGTGTACGTCGTTGGTCGCCATATTTTTCTTTGATTTCAAGTAGTTCTTTTTTGATGACTTCAAGAATTTTTTTGGCTGACTTGAGTAAGGTTTCAAGCTTCTTGATGAGATCAAGTTTTTCTTTGAGCTCTTCTTCGACGCGCAATCGTTCTAGATTTGCAAGTTGCTGCAAGCGCATTTCGAGAATAGCTACAGCTTGCCGTTCAGTCATTTTGAATTTTTTCATCAAATTCGCTCGAGCTTCGGTTTTGTCTTTCGACTTCTTGATGGTGTTGATGATGTCATCAATTTTTTCAAGCGCCATCACCAATCCTTCCAAAATGTGTGCCCGATCTTTTGCTTTGGCAAGATCATACTCAGCACGTCGTTTGACGACTACTTGGCGGTGTTTTACAAACTCTTCTAGAATTTGTTTGAGTGATAATGTTCGTGGTTGAATGCCATCAACCAGTGCAACCATATTGAAATGGAATGAATTTTGTAGCTGTGTGTGTTTGTACAGCTGGTTGAGAATCTTCTTTGGGTAAGCGTCTTTTTTGAGTTCAATGACCACTCGAATGCCATCCTTGTCTGATTCATCGCGCAGATCTTTGATGCCTTCGATTTTTTTGTCTTTGACGAGTAAGGCAATTTTTTCAAGCAAGTTTGATTTGTTAACTTGAAATGGGATTTCGCTAATCAAAATTCTGAATTGACCAGCTTTTTCTTCAACAATTTCACACCGGCCACGCATTACAACAGAGCCACGCCCGGTTGCATACGCAGCTTTGATGTCTTCATTATTAAAAATCAATCCAGCTGTAGGAAAGTCAGGTCCTTTGATGTGTCGCATCAAGTCAGTTACGTCGCAAGTTGGATTGTCAATGACTTCAATCGTGCCGTCTATTAGTTCGCTTAGGTTATGTGGCGCGATGCTTGTAGCCATACCAACAGCAATGCCATGACTACCATTGAGCAAAAGGTTAGGGACTTTCGCAGGCATGACAGTTGGTTCGTTATGCGAACCATCGTAGTTTGGTATAAAATCAACAGTTTCTTTTTCAATGTCGTATAAGAGTTCTTCAGCAAGCTTGGTCATTTTGGCTTCAGTGTACCGCATGGCTGCTGCTGAGTCGCCGTCTATTGATCCGAAGTTACCTTGACCATGGACGAGCGTATACCGCATTGAAAAGTCTTGAGCAAGTCGTACCAAACTGTCATAAATAGCTGAGTCACCATGTGGATGGTATTTACCAATCACTTCACCGACTACTGTTGCGGATTTGCGAAACTTTGCAGATGAGCGAACGCCAATGGACCACATCGCGTACAAAATACGTCGATGTACTGGTTTGAGACCATCGCGAACATCAGGTAGTGCGCGGGATACAATGACACTCATTGCGTAATCCAGGTATGAGCTCTGCATCTCTTGAACAATTGGTTGTGGTTCAACCTTGCCGACGTTATTGTTTTGTTCTTTCTCTGGGTTTGTTGATTTTTTTTTCGTTGCCATATAATTACTGTTCAGTTGTTGTTGTGGTAGAAGCGCTGCTTGTATGTTGATTCCAAGCTCTTAAGAGCGCTGCTTTTGATGCTTCGTTAATGCCAATGCTGGATGTCGCAGTCGAGCTTGCTTGGATTAATTGATTGATAATATGTTGTTGCGCTTGGTCCCATTGCTGTTGGTATATTGCTGACTGCTGCTGAAGATCGACCGCGCTCTCTTGTAGCTCAAGAGTTGTTGTGCTGGGTTGTTGATTGAGTCCAGCATATTGCTCCCAGTGCGTCTGTTGATACCATAACCAGAGCGCAGTAATTGCTAGGAAGCTGATGATGACCAATAGTGTTCGGGTGGTTGTTTTTTTTATTAGCATAAACTACCAAAAGCTAACTTACTACTCATGGAGCAGAATTACTTTGCGATCATCTTGTGGCAAGTCTTTTTGCTTGATTGTTAGTTTGCTGGTTTTTTCAATCTTTGGATCGCCAAGTTCTTTCAAAAATGCTTTTTCAGTTTCAAGTTTTGTACTTGATCCAGGGAATGCGTAGTTCATTGGGATGACAACCCGTGGCTCAAGTTGCTGTACTAGCGCGCCGGCTTGTTTGCCATCAAGGCCATCGCCACCGCCAACAGGAATACAAAGAATATCAACACCTTCCACAAGCTCTTGGGCTAATTGTGGGAGCTGAGAATGTGGCGCGAGACCCAGGTGTCCAATTACTATCTGTTCTGTGGTAATGGTATAGAGAGTGGTATGTTCAAACCCAATGCCGTACACAAAAATATTTCGTGTTTCAAATTCGCCTGGTCGATCAATGACAAATGCGTCTTTGGGAGTCAGTTTTTTGTCATAATCAGAACTGGTATACAGTACAATGTC
>JAUIEQ010000052.1 GCA_030429785.1 bacterium | reverse complement strand
CCCAAACGGTTGCCTGAGGCGTAAAACCAACAACTTGCCATACTGAGTTTTCATGAGTAGTTCATCACTAGCAGCTTTTGTTTCAGCATAAAAACAAGCAGGAGATGGAGTGTCTTTCTCAGTAAAACCTTCACCATCAACCCCATTTCCTTCAAAAATACACCCACTGCTCAATTGCACCAAGGTGGTACTACTTTGTGCGCACACGTAAAGTATATTCAACGGCCCTGCAATATTAACCAACTCTGCTTCAATTTTGTTATCGCGACACCACTCAAGATTTGTTTTGCCTGCTGCATTAATAACCACATCAGGATTATGTTCATGAACAGCTTGTTTGACTTCACTGAGCTTAGTAATATCAGCTGAAGACATCGCAATATTGTCAAACACATCCGATGCTACATACTGTTTACCTACATAACCATTTCCAAAAACTAAAACTTTCATACACTTGTTACATATAAATCTTATTATCAGGAACACTAGGTGTCCGCACAGCAACTCCAGTTACCGGACCTTCTAATACTTCAATAACTGCCTCTGGCGTATTTGCATAAGCAAGATAGTAGTCACCAGAGCCAAGCTCGTGCTCATTACCATTAATTCGCCATCTCACTTTCCCAGACAAAATCAATACCAACTCCATACCGTGAGGATGATAATGCTCAGGATCCTTAGCACCTGCATCAAAACTAAAGTATCGCACTTCCATTTCTGATGTTTGCAATCCAGATTCTTCAGAAAAAAATTGCCCACACAACCAACCTCGAACATCCTTGCGATCTTTAATGTTATGAATCTTAACTTTCATAGTTATTCTTGTACTGCTTTTTTTCTCATATAACTCCCAGCTTCCCACAATGATTCAAACGTACCTGCATCAAACCAGGCGCCTTCCACGAACCGCACATCCAAGTTGCCTTCGGCTAAGTACATGTTATGAAGACTAGTGATTTCTAACTCGCCACGCTCTGAAGGCTTCACTTGTTTGGCCTTCTCGATAACAGTATTATCATACAAATACAACCCAGGAATGCAATAATTTGATTTCGGGTTTGCAGGCTTTTCTTCAATTGAAATCACATTATTATTGTCATCAAATTCAACAATACCAAACCGCTCGGGGTCAGATACTGCTTTGGCAAAGATTCTACCGCCTGATTCAAAACTCTTGATCGCATCAGAAAAATCATCTTCAAAAATATTATCACCCAAAATAAGCGTGACGCTATCATCACCTATAAAATTCTCTCCAATCAAAAACGCTTGGGCAAGACCTTCGGGTTTGTCTTGAATTTCATACGTAAACCGAACTCCCAAATCCTTACCACTGCCAAGCAACTTCAAATAGTCACCAATCCCTTCGGGTGAAGATATAATGAGCATCTCCTCAATCCCACCTTGCCGCAGTGTTTCGATCGGATAATATACCATTGGCTTATCATACACCGGCAACAACTGTTTGCTGGTGACTTTGGTCAATGGACGCAGTCGAGTTGCACTTCCTCCGGCCAAAATAATTCCTTTCATACTATTTGCCATATTGTTGTTCAAAGTAAGCTTTATTTTTTTCTTTGAGAGGTTGCCACCAATCTTCATTATCTGTATACCACTGTACCATTTTTGCTAAATGATCATCAAATGATGCCTGCGGCTCATACCCAAGCTCTGCTTTTGCTTTTGTCCAATCAACTGCATACCGACGATCGTGGCCAGGACGATCAGGTACATACTCGATCCATGATTCGTCCTTACCCATCAGTTGCAGTACTTTTTTGATAATCGAAATATTATTCAAATCTTGGGTCAAACCTCCAATACAATAGGTCTCCCCAGGGCGTCCTTTTTTGAGAACCAAATCAATTCCTAAGCAATGATCCTCCACATACAACCAATCTCGTACATTCAACCCATCGCCGTAAAGTGGAATTTTTTTGCCCTCGAGAATATTAGTAATTGCTAATGATAGCAACTTTTCTGGGAACAAATATGGTCCGTAGTTATTCTCAGTATTAGTAATAGTGATTGGCAACTGATACGTATGCCAATATGATCTTACCAAGTGGTCAGAACCAGCCTTGGAAGCAGCGTATGGAGAGCGAGGATTGTATCGAGTTGATTCATGAAATTTTTCTGGTGAATCTAGCTCTAATGAACCAAAGACTTCATCAGTTGACACGTGATGAAATCTTTTGATGCCGCGTTTGCGCGATGCCTCAAGCAATGTGTATGTTCCGACCATATTGGTCGAGATAAAAGGTGCAGCGTCATGAATCGAACGATCAACATGACTCTCAGCTGCAAAATGCACAACGGTATCCACCCCTTCCATCGCAGCATCAACCACCTCCGGATCACAAATATCACCATGCACAAAAGAGTACCGAGAGTCATCCTCAATACTCTTTAAATTCTCTAAATTACCTGCATAGGTAAGTTTGTCCAAATTCACAATGGAATCGTTTGGGTGATTCTTGAGCCAGTAATGAATAAAATTTGAACCAATAAAGCCCGCCCCTCCGGTAACAAGTAACGTAGCCATGAGAAAATGATATCGTTAGATTAATTATCTACACCAAACCGCTTGTAATCATAAATCTCACTCTCACCAAACCAATGTTTGATTTCATGTGCTGCTTCTTCAGGAGTCTCTGATGCATGCAAAATATTCAACACTGGACGTTGTTCTTTGTTAGCAAGCAACGGCGAGTCATTTGAAAAATCTCCTCGAATAGTCCCCATATCTGCTTTGTACGGCATTGTTTCACCAGCAATTTTTCGTACCATATCAACTGCATGAATTCCTTGTACAACCATGCGAACCAATGGAGCAGAAGTCATAAAATCAACAAGCCATTCTCGCACCATTGAACCTGCCTTGAGATCATCATCAGTGCCAATTTCTTGTACTGGATCATATCCATACTTCTCATATGTGCCAAATGTTTTTTGACCAACTCGTCTAATCCATGCTTCGTCTTTTGGATAATGATCATTAATCTGATCTTTGGTGGGCATAAACATTTCAAGTGCCACAATTTTCATATCACGTCGTTCAAACCGCGTAATAATCTCACCAATCAGACCTTTGCGAACACCGTCTGGTTTGACAAGCACAAATGTTTTTTCTTCTTTTGGATGCATACTGCAACTATATATTAACAATTAATTTTAATACTATTAACCAACACACGTATCCTTTATACAGCGTGGCTATTTGTAATGATATCTATTATTTCAAATGCTCACGAACTTTTTCAACAACTTCCATTGGCGTACAATTTGCCTTGACTAAATAATCAATTGCACCTAGCTTCTTACCTTTCTCAATATCCTCGCTTTGACCTAAGTTAGTCAGCATAATCACCGGTACTTTTTTCAAATCCTTGTCTTCTTTTAAAGACCCTAACACAGAAAAACCATCAAGTCCAGGTAGAATAATATCCAATAATATAAAATCTGGCTTAAATGATTTTGCTTGCTCAAGTGCATCAGCCCCGTCCAATGATGCCTTTACATCAAAACCTTCTTTTTCAAACTTCATTGAGTACATTTGAGACAAGGTTTCTTCGTCTTCAACGATCAAAACTTTTATCTTTTTTTTGCTTGGCATAGATACTGAATTAATAACATCTTTTGATTGTAATCATATCACACTAATACTATTTTTGCGAAAATAGTTACGGCAAAAAAACTATATCACCATCCTCTGCTGTGGTCTTAATCGGTATACCTAATTTCTCAAAAACTCTCAGTACTTGATAATGAGGGTGACCATATTGATTATTTTGTGATGCGCTAATAACACCTATCTCAGGATCTACCGCACGCACAAAATCATACGAAGATGATGTTCGGCTACCATGGTGACCTGCCTTAAGCACGGTACTCTGCAATGCTGATTGCGACTGTACAAGCAGTGACTCAACTGCCGTACTTACATCTCCTGTAAGCAACACAGACATACCTGTATCAAATTGAGCCTTGGTAACTACAGACGTGTCATTCATATCTCCAATGGGCTCCAATCCCCACATATCATCAACTGGCCACAACACCTCCATGCTCAAACCATCAAATTCAAATACATCCCCTGCACGTGGTTGTGTAACTGGTATATGCTGCTTCGCTACTTGTTCCCAAAATGCTTCATATGCTGGCAGCGTATGAACAACACCGGTAGCCACAATATACTCAACCGTATATCGTTGCAGCACCTCAACCAATCCAGTAACATGATCAGCATCTGGATGCGTTACAATCACCAGCTCTATAGTTCTGTCAAAAAATGGCATATGCTCACCCAAGCCTTGCAAAACAGCATTATTTGGCCCGCCATCTATAAGTATTTGTTCGCTCTGATTTGTTTGCAACAAAATACTATCACCTTGACCAACATCAAAAAATACAACTTTTGCTGGCACGGTTGTTATCGTTGACCATACGTAGGAAACAGCTCCAAAAACCAGCAAACCAATACCAACAAGCAAAACGAATGTTATCACAAAAAATATTACTCTGTTGTGTTGCTGCCTAGACATATCGCGTGTACCGCATAATATCTTTTCGATTTACCCAAATTAAAAACACCATCATACTACTATAGTATAGCAGCACCACATACCAGGAAATACTAACAGGAATTGCTGACCATGACATGTCGCCTAGTGTTTTTGCGGTTACAATAATCGTTTCAAGCAACATCCATGTCACAGCCTGCACCACTGTTGCAAAATACACACCAAAAAAACTTGCACTGAGCAGCAATACTCCCAAGACCATAGTTAATGGGATCAACGGCACAATCAGTATATTTGCAATCACAGCTACTACTGAGATGTATCCAAAAACAAAAGCGCTAATCGGTGCAGTCGCAATAGTTGCGGCAACAGTCATCGCAATTACTTCTTGCAAACCAAAAATATTAGGAATTTTTTTTACGAAACGATCAAATAGTGGAGCGATATATACAACACCCACTGTAGCCGCAAATGACAAATGCAGTCCAACATCATGCAGCAATGATTGCGGTGAATATAACGACAACCCAGCAAGCGCAATACAAAGCGGTGTAAAAACAACGTGTGGTCGACCAATATACACTGCTGTCAAAACAAGTAAACCCATAATCCCAGCACGTACTATCGAAGCTTGAGCTCCGACAAATACAACAAATAAACATGTGCTAAGTACAACTACCCAGTACATATATTGGCGTTTAATTCGCACCCATGGAGCTATCCAAAAGAGCACTACACTAATTATTGAAATGTTAAACCCTGATAATGCAATTATGTGAGTGACCCCAGCCCTACCAAACGATTGCAATACATCAGATGGTAAGTCTTGTCGCGCTCCCCATAACAACCCACTCAACAAAGCAGCATGTGGCTCTGATAACTGACGCTGTACTAACCGCGCCAAGACAGACTTAGTTGCGTATAGTGATGCAAAAAATGTAGTATGCTCGTCATGGTCAATCAATACTATGTCGGGATATGTACTCACATAAGTAATGGCTTTGCTGAGTAAATATTTTTGATAATCAAATACAACAACGCGATCATACATATCAATATATTCAAACGGTTCTGGAACTTGCACTACGCCGGTCAATTCAAGATAATCACCATACCTGTACCGAGGATACAATTCTGTAATAACTAATATTTTTTCGTGCACATTAAATTGACCATCTGTATTTACAGACAAGACAACTAGTTGCTGCGATGCTGTTTTGATGACAGGATCTTCAACAACGCGAACAACAAGCGGCTGTTGCTCAAAAAATTGAACCGCTGTTACTGCACTATCCGCATCCTGCGCTACAACCCTGATACAACCAAAGCTCAGACCAATGGCCATCAATACTCCCATAACTCTAAAACGCACACTCACTACAAATCCAAATACAAACATCAACCCAAGTATG
>JAUIEQ010000051.1 GCA_030429785.1 bacterium | reverse complement strand
ATAAATGCTGGTATTCTTTTTCTGGATCAATAATAATCACATCAGCACCCATCATCAGACTACGCAACACTTCGAGTTTTACGGCATAACTTTTTCCAGCACCAGACGTCGCAAAAACTGCAGTGTTTGCATTTTGCAGTGAAAACCGATCAAACAAAACCAAGCTGTTATTATGCCGGTTAATACCATACAAAATTCCATTATCTGAAGACAACTCAGCGCTAATAAATGGAAATGATGATGCAATTGGAGATGAATTCATATTAAATCCAATACCAAGCTCATCATTGCCCATTGGTAAGGTTGCGTTAAATCCTTGCTCTGACTGGTACAACGATCGCTTAGTGAAGACCAATTTTGTACCGAACAGCGCTTCGATTTTTTCTGTTAATTTTTCCAACTCATCTTTGGAGTCAGCATACATCGTCACATACAAACCAAATTGAAAAAACTTCTCAATACCTTGCGTCAAATCATCACGTAGCTGCTCAACGTCGTGCAGTGCAGTTTCGGTAATCGGGTCACGCGGCGCCCCCTTTTCAGCATCAGCAATCAGCTGTGCCTCCAATGCCCCAACTTTATTTCGAAGTTGTTTTAAGACAATTTCTGACTGAATCGGATAAAAAAACATTGAAATATCCAAAATTGCATTGTAGTTAATCACTGGCGCAAACCAACCAATGCTAATATACCGAGGATAATCAATCACAAACAATGTACGCACAAACTTTGTACCCAGCTCTAGGTAACTTGATGTTACTCTCATACTCGATGGTGCGACAATGTCACGGATTGACATTTCGCCACGACGAAACTCTTGCTCTTCAACAATGACTTGAGATTCTTGTTGCGATGCCTCAAACTCAGCTTGTCGCTGCTGCTCAAGTGTTTGTCGCTCTTTGGCTTCGCGTTCTTGTTTGGTTGCGTCTGCTGGCTCAAACATGTATCAATAGATCAAAATTCAAAAAATAAATCCACCTATAGCTTTTACCATTACTGCGTTACGCGCATTTCACTCACATCAGTTAGCTTCTCCTGCGTGGCTGATTCTGGATTATAGGTAATGTAATATAATTCTATCAAACTCTGCGTATCCATACGAACTGAATTAAGCCCCATTCCAGCTAACCCTGCCATCACATGCTCAACCCGCTTATCAAGTAGCTCTTTGTAATGTTGAAATTTTTCTTCCTTAAGCGAAATAACAGATGCTGGCGACAAAATGGATGTTAGGCGCGAAAAGAAATTTTGAGTTTCTACTTTTCCTGGGACATATGGCACTACTACGTAAAAACGCTTACTCATAATGTCACTGAGCACAACCAGTTCTTTAATAAATTCTCTATAATCCACGATCTGCGCACGTAGCAACTCATTGGTTTGTTCGCGTTCCTGTGTCTGTAACACCTCAAGATACCGATCAATATTCAGCCGCCTAGACTGAATCACTATCTGCAATGGAAATTCAATTGAGTTTAAAAAACTTACATACGCCGCAATCGTGGCATTTTGCTCATCTTCGCTTTTTAGAGAAAAATTAATAGAAGAAACCAAAATCACTGACCGCAACGTACCATCTTTCATGATCACGGTATTATCACGCATTTCTGCAAAATCCAAAAACCGCTGGGTTGATTGGGTTGGCGTAGTTCCTTTTAATTTTTTTGATCGCATAAATACACTCGATAATTACACAGAAAACAAACAACTACATCACACTACTGACCATTGGCTGGTTGAGAAAATACCGCACTATCTGGACGATACTCACCACCCGTATCAACCAGCAGTGACAACTCTGATAACCGTGAGTTACTGACTTGTGACGGCTTTACTAATTTTGGCACCGTGACACGTTCATCTTTTTTTTCATTATCTGCATCTGCATCTTTATGCATCATAACCTCTTGCTTCCATACACGCAATGCTGGTCGTAGTGTAATTTGCATCACATTCAGAATAAAATAATGAAAAGCACGCCCATTCACCTTTACAAAAGCAAGCATTGCCCCAAACCCACCAAACACCAAGACACCAAGTATAAAACCGGTAAAATCAAGAAAACGATACAGTATCACCAGAATCAATGCCGTGACCATAACAATAATGAATTGACGAACGGTAATCGGACCCAAAATTTTGTCTTCATTATCAATAAATTGTGGAACTACAAATTGTTGCATGCTATTTGGTAAATGATTGTGCGTAACAAATAGTAACTACTACTAATACCGCAGCGACTTATTAAAATCAGTTATCTGTTCAAATTCATCAAGCGTAAATGTGTCCTTGCCTTGTGACTGCATGTCCTTGATCATGTCTACAATTGCCTTGCCACTACCAAGACTACTATCCCCTACTGCAATGTATGCCTGATACAACGGACTGCTTCGCCAAGCCTTAATACCTTCAACTCGTTGGGAGAACGACTCATCACCCAGTTCTTCAAGTACTTCTGTAACTTTTTTCAATCGATCATTCGTTGTTGAACCAAGTCTTCGAAAATCTGACAATCGCATTTGTTGTAACTCATCTACAGGACTCATCAAACGACGCTTTGTCTTCACGTCTTGCATACTTGGTGTTACTGGCTCAGGCGGGGGTGGTGGTTGAGCATTGCGTTTTTTTTGCTGCGGTGGTTTGGTGGGCGATGCCGTCTGCACAACCGGAGGTTTATCAAACTGAGCAGGCTCTTGCTGCTGTGCACTGGCTGTTGCAGGCACTTGAACAGCATCAGGCGGTGAAGTCACTACAGCTTCTTTGTTCAGATATCCAGCTAACAAATTTTTGTAATTGTCTCCTACTGGCGTTGGCAGATCTGACTCACTCAATGCATCAAGTTCTGCAGCAGCAGCATATACATCTTCAACGTCACGATGCGGAATTGAGGCACTCGCCTCTGCTTGGTGAGCGTGTATCGCCTTATACCGATGTTCAATACTATTCAAAACTTCTGCAGCCTCAACCTCAGAGAGACCAAGACCTCCTGATTGAACATTTTTTGTAATCGCTTCTTTTGTTTGCAGCAAGTCACGGATGTCTCGCAACCGAGACAGAATAATACTGCGCAACCGTCCAAGCAGTTGCTGATCATTGACAGTTAGCTGCAATGATGCAATCACTGTTGCTACCTCATGATCCCAATCAATAACAGCTGACTTGCTATGTGTTGCTGACTGTTGCTTGTGTTGCTGCGTCATAGGCTTGTCAACAGCAGGTGTAGATGTTGGTGCAGTCAAATCTGACTCTACTGGCAAATCTTTTGGCGCAGGGGCTTGTGGTTTTGTTTGAGGCGTTTCTATGATTGCTTGTTGTGATGCATCAGCAACACCAACGGTCACAAATGTACCGTCTGGTTTGCGAATAAGAATTGTATCATCATGTGCTGTAGTGTGTGGCATGGATTTAAACTAATTCAAGATACGTCTCTTGATCTTTGATATCATTCCACTTGAATGAAACACTGGTCATGTCCCCATATGCAATTGCTGGGACTGCTTGCCTGGTTGTTTTGCGTTCTTCATTCAATAGATGAATCGCCAAAGCTGCAGCATTTGTCTCTTCCATTTTAAGTGTTTCTTGTAATAAGTACTGCAAGAAATACGACAGGTACACTGGCTCTTCGGGGTGTAAATCAAAATGCTCTGCAATTGATTCAGAAAACTTTCTAGCCAAATGCTTGCTATAGAGACTTTGAATTTTTTTGTCATTAACCAGTAGCGTTGTCAGCTCACCATGCTCCGCAATCACCCACAAAGCACCAATCACCTTATCAATGTCTCGATCATTAATAACTTGATAAAATTCTTTGGTAAAACTGGTAACATCTGAAAATAGCGCGGAAAAATGCTCACGCGCTTGCTGCATGTGATCAGTTTGCACGCTACGGTACAAATCCTTAAGCTTTTGCTCCAGCTCCTGTGATTTTTCATGAGACACAGAAACTTCTTCAGCCAAAACTGCTTGAGCGTCGTCTGCATATCGTCGATCAGCTGCCATAATACGCGCCTCAGTCAGCAACTCATCTGCTTCAATAGCATACAACTCATCAATCTGATCATGCATTTCTCGCATGTGCGCTGTACTTGGATACTCTGAAGGACGCCCGCTCCACTGCACGATCAAATCAGAAACTGAATCTTCAAAAAAGTTACTTAATGGCAACACTAAATACCCCAAGATATCTCGCGCCAATAACTTTGACTCTTCCGTATTCAAAAACAAACTCACCTTAGCCGTATCAGCTAATTGCGACAACGGCATATCAAGTATAAAAATATCACGCAATAATTGCTCGAGAGCTTCAAACTTTGTTTTTTTGAGCCCATGCTTCACACTCACCTTGTCAAGCCGGTCAGCATATTCTTCTGACATCAGCCATGGCAAAAACATTGGCGGATAATAAACAGATGGTTGCTTACTATTGTATTGTTGTACAGCGGTCGGCATACTTATGTATTTATTGCTTTAAGACGTGCATCGACTACTTTGGCATAATCATCAATCCGCGCACGTACACCAGCCACATCAGTCTTATCAAGCCCAGTCGCAATTCCTTCCAATCGCTTCAACTGCTTCATCAAGCTATCAACCGAAGCTTTTTCAGCTGAGACCTCAGAGACAGTACCCAAACTATTAACCCGAGTGGTGAATGCGCTCAAGTCTTCACTAGGCAATGGTAATTGATTGGCTTGTTGTTTTGCATAGCCTGGTTGCTCAACACGGGTCTTAGCTTCTTCTGATTTAGTCTTCCATGCACTTGGTTCGTATTGATCTCGAACTGCACGTAACGGTGAACTTGTCGTTGCTTGCTTAGCAGCCGCAACAGCAACTTGCACTGCCTCAGCATCACCAACTGTACTGGAAGTATCTTTGGTCAACGCATCAATTCTATTGACCAACGCTTCAATTCCTTGGAAGTTACTTTCAGATACAGACTTGTTAATTGCTGAAGCAATTTGCATTGCGCTACGTTGTTTCAAGAACAAGTCAATTTCACCATCGCTCAAATCGCCAAAATCCACATTAGCCATATCCTGAACACTCATGCTTTGAACAACAGCATCACGAACTTCTGACTGAACGTGCGGATCAGAAACTTTTTTAAATGCCGCTGCCTTGGATGCTTTTGCAGCAAATAATGTTAGCTCTTGCTTATACCGACTAATTGCATTCTGATCACCGCTCTTAGTAGCGGCGTTGAGATTCTGCACAGTCTCATCAACCAAATGGTTTTTGACCTTACTCCCGTCTGACCGACTAACATTCTTAATATCTCTCCAAAATGAATTAAACTGACCAACAGACAAACCATTATCAGCAAGTTTTACCAACTCAGGTGTAACATTGTCCCCATTTCGTTTGAGACTTGCGGTTGTATCGCCAATATTTTTTTGTAAAAACTCAGGTAGTTTCTTTTGATTTTCAAGCGTGATAGCACGTTGCTCAGAGCTCATGTCATCTGTAGGCTCAAAGTCGATTTTACGAAACTCACCTTGACTCATCAAAAATTCAAGCGCAGCTTGCCGTACTCTTCTCGCTTCATGCTCATCACCGTCAGTGTAGTTACTGGCGATATTTTGAGCAGTATCAACCATGGTCTTTTGCTTAGCAGAATCTGATTCACGATATGCCTTAAGGAACCGTTGCAAATTAAACGGACCTGTCCAATTACCATCTTCATCTTGACCATCCATAAGCCCTTTAAATACCTCTGGGAGCGCACGGCGCAAGGTGTCTGAAGTTTGTTTTGCGATATCAACGTCATTGATATTAACATTCTGCGCAAGCGTTCGCTCACCTGCTTGCGACACTTTCTCAGTTACATACTTTGCCTCAACCAATTTTTCAAATCGGCTCATAATAGCCTCATCTCCACCGCTGCGTCGTTCAAACTCACTTCTATAGTGATCAATATCTGCCTTACTTGCTTCTCCTCGCTTCATCATTTCAGAAACGGCAGCCATATAATCATTATTATCCGTAGC
>JAUIEQ010000050.1 GCA_030429785.1 bacterium | reverse complement strand
AATGAAACAACACGCAAGAAGTGAAAAATACAAACCGAAAAAAACGCTCTAAACTTTCAACTTTTTACCAATTAAAAACCGATACACAAATATCAGTAGTATCTATAGTATACTGAAAAGCCACTTTTGGTCAATACATATCAATACAACACAAAACCCTAGTACAAACGTACTAGGGTTTTGCGAAAAGAGTGACTAATTTATACTTTTTTCAAAGCGTCTTTTAGACTCTTACCAGCTTTAAACTTCGGAACTGTAACAGCTGGAATTTGGATTTTTTGTGATGGGTTTTGTGGGTTAACACCCATTCGTGCTTCACGTCGTTTTGCCATATAGGTACCAAAACCTGTGATAGTCACTTCATTACCTGCAACAAGTTGTGCAGTAATCAAGTCAACGAAACCGTTAACAAACTTCTCAGCGTCGCTTTTTGACAAATCAACTTGTTCTGCCAAAGCTTCGATAAGTTCTGTCTTGTTCATAAAAAATGCCCTTCTGTATACTACGTAGCGAGACGCAGCACACTTAATAATGATTAGTTACTGACTTACTATTCAACAGTCACCTGCTGAACCAGTGGCGTAATTGCCGTAGCTGTTGTCACTGAATCAATATTCAGCAATACAGCATTTGCAAGTGCGCTACCTACTTCTGGATATTCATGACGAGCTCGCATTCCTGTAACAAGCGAGTTGATGATGCCATCAGCCTCGACTCCAAGAACACTATACTCACCGCCAACAAAACCTGCATCAGTAATGTATGCCGTTCCCTTGGGTAATACACGCGCATCATTTGTTTGCACATGCGTATGTGTACCCAATACAGCACTCACTCGACCATCAGCATAATAGCCAAAAGCCTGCTTTTCTGATGTAGCTTCTGCGTGAAAATCCACAATAATAACATCTGGTTGTTCTGACTCAACCTTAGCCAGAACGATGTCAAAGACCGTAAACGGATTGTCAACCAACTCATTCATATATATCCGTCCTAGTAAGTTTATCACACAAACCTTTTTTTGGCTAACACTACTCAATATCTGATATCCACAACCCGGCAAACTCTCAGCATAGTTAGCTGGTCGCAACACTGGATGCTCACCTGCTTCAAAAATTTCCAAAATCTCTTTATGTCTCCAAATATGATTGCCTGAAGTACAACAATCAATTCCTGCCTCCATGATTTCATCAAGCGTTCGCTTGGTTACTCCGCTACCGTGGGCTATGTTTTCGACATTTGCAATAACAAAGTCCGGATTGTGCTCAGCTCGCCAAGTCGCTATAGCTTGTACAGCCGCTGCTCTACCAAGACGACCAACGATATCTCCGACAAATAATATTTTCATAAACGTGGTTACTAGTTAATGGTGAATGGTAAATAATTAATGACTATAGCAATACAAACCATTTACCACAACCTATTTACTTTATCTGGCGTACTCAACCACGCGACTTTCACGAATCATAGTTACCTTCAACTCGCCTGGATACTTAAGCTCATTCTCAATTCGATCAGCAATAGATCGAGCAAGCTTCTTCGCGCCATAATCGTCAATGTCTTGCGGATTCACAAATACACGAATCTCACGACCAGCCTGAATTGCGTAAGCCTTATCAATACCGTCGAATGAATTTGCAATACCCTCAAGTTCTTCCAAGCGCTGAATGTACTGCTCATATGTATCCTTGCGAGCTCCTGGTCGTGCACCTGACAATGCATCTGCTACTTTCACAATAACACCCTCAAGAGTTGTTGGGCTATTCTCATGATGTGCAATGGCAATGTATGCAACCTCTTCAGGCAAACCAAATCGTTTCATAATATCATACCCAATCTCTGTATGCGAGCCCTGCACCTCATGATCAACTGCCTTACCAATATCATGCAGCAAACCACCTTTTTTACATACTGAAATATTTGCACCAAGCTCCTGACCAAGCATAGCTGAAAGACGAGCTACTTCAATAGAATGCATCAAAACATTCTGACCATATGACGTACGATACTTCAGTCGCCCAATCAAATGAATTAACTTTGGATCCAATCCTGCAATACCGACATCATACGCAGCTTCTTCACCAGCCTTCTTGATATCAAGCGAAAGTTCTTTTTTTGCTTCAGCAACCACCTCTTCAATTCGACCAGGGTGGATGCGACCATCTGACATTAACTTATCAAGTACGCGCTTTGCAAGATGTCTCCTGATTGGTGAAAATCCTGAAACAAGAATCGCCCCTGGTGTTTCATCTACCACAATCTCAACACCAGTAAGCTGCTCAATAGACTTGATGTTGCGACCCTCTCGTCCAATGATTCGCCCTTTCATATCATCACTAGTGAGTTGCACAGTTGTTGTGGTTGTTTCAGCAGAATGTGATGATGCAACACGCTGCAACACCATACTCAGCATATCTCGTGCTTTTTTCTCAAGCTCCTCTTCACTGACATGCTCAAGCTTACGCATTCGCTCAAACAAATCGTCTTTTGACTGCTTCTCAACATAAGCAAGTAACTTTTCTTGTGCTTCCTCTTCAGTCAAATGAGCAACCTTGGTAAGCTTTTGTAACTGCTGTTCTTTAATCTCAGCAAGCTCATCATACTTTGTCTTCATGTCTTCTTCGAGCTTGGTTAGTTTTGATTGCTTATTTTCTAAATCAAGCAACTTCTTGTCAAACGCTTCCTCGCGTTTTTCAATACGGCTTTGCATCCGAGACAGTTCTTGTCGTCGCTGCTGCTCATCACGCTTTGCTTCATCAATTACTTTCAGTGCCTTATCTTTTGCTTTAAGCAAAATTTCTTTTTCTTGATCTTTGGCATCATTGATAAGCTTTTTTGCTTTTTCTTGTGCAGAGTCAACAGAATGTTTCAACAACATTCCTTTGAGCAGATACACAAAAAACAGCCCAACAGGCAATGCAATTGCGGCTGCGGCTGCAATGAAGATAATATTAATAATATCCATAGTAACTTCTCCTAACCACCAAAGACCACAAGTACGCAAGCAGAACGCGAAATATTCGCGGTTTTTTGACTAACTATAGTGAAATATTGCTATATGAGCATCTACTCAGAGATCTCAAACAAAGAGTACAAAACATGAAAATAGCTAAATATTCTGCCAAACGTTATCAACTCCCTTGTTCTGGTGTATCCTGCGCTTCGGTGTGTGTTAATACTTTTTCTGTACCTAGACTATAGCACGCATAGTTGGTTAATTCAAGCAAGACCTCAACCAACTACTATGCCTTTTCTATTGACAAAATAAAGATATGATACTAATCTAACACATTATTACTTAACAACCAAAACCAACCACCAAACCACAGGAGTGCGCTATGCAAAGTAATAACCAGCTGCATGACCAGGCTGCACCAGCTGATATATTAGTAATTGTCGGCAAGCCCGTGAAAGTAACTGACAGAATATCCTTTGCCTTTTTATTCAAAAGCAATGCTCCGCAAGAACTCACAAAACCATTCATGAAAGATGCGGCTTATGGCTATATCGGACAAGACCCCACCACTGAAGCCTACTGGACTGTCCAAGTCTTTCGCGCCGGCAAAGGCCCAGTAGCGTGTGGTGAAATTGAAAAAGAATATTTTGCAGAAATTATACAAACACTACCACAAACTTTCTTGCTGGTTGATGACAAGGATTCAGAAGTAATTATCAATAAGCTTCGAGAAGCTGGCAAGCTGGTTACTGTTTTCCATGCAAAAAAAGAACTTGTCACTGGATAAAACAACAAAGAGACTGATCAACAGTCTCTTTTTTTATAATGAATTTCTATACTATTTACTAGCCTTATTCTTCACAATCTTATCAACCAATCCATACTTCACTGCCTCTTGTGCGCTCATGAAATAATCTCGATCAGTATCTTTTTCGATCCGACTCATGGTTTGTCCGGTGTGGCTAGCGAGAATTTTGTTCAGGCGATCTTTCATTTTGAGAATATGCTCTGCTTGAATTTTGATATCACTTGCCTGTCCCTGCGCACCACCCATCACTTGATGCATCATTACTTCTGCATTTGGCAAAATAAATCGCTTGCCTTTTGCTCCTGCTGACAACAATACTGCGCCCATTGACGCTGCAATCCCAACACAAATAGTTGATACCGGAGACGCTACGTGTTGCATAGTGTCATAAATTGCCAAGCCCCCAGTCACAACGCCACCAGGAGTGTTGAGATAAATCTTGATATCAGACTTATTATCCTGACTATCAAGAAATAACATTTGTGCAATTACTACATTTGCGATTTGATCAGTAATCGGCGTACCAATAAAAATAATCCGCTCTTTTAAGAGACGTGAATAAATGTCATACACACGCTCTCCTTGCGGTGTTTTTTCAATCACTGTTGGCACAAGACTGCTTTCGGGTAGTGAGTTGCTTTGTATAGAATTCATAAAAAATAATCAATTATTAACGCTTATCACTATACACGTATTAAAAATCTGTATAGTGAGTCGGTGGGTTTGTTTGGAGTTTGGTCATTATTAGCTAAAACTGTATAACTTATCGTATTTTCATTCCGCCAGTTTGTTCATTATACGTAAGACTGCCAGGCAGTGCAAAACCAGCTGCTTTGCGATGACCGCCACCACCAAAAAACTGCGCGAACTTTGACACATCAACATCATCTCGAACTGTACGAAGACTTACTTTGATCAATCCATCATCTGACTCCTTCATGATCATAACCTTCAGACAAATTATTCAAAAAATTCGCAAGCTCCCCAGCACCTGCCAATGTACCAAATTGTTCAAAATCTGCAAGCATCATACCAGTATGTACAATATGAAACTTTTCATTGTGCTCAAGTCGAGACAACACCTGTCCCCATAGTCGCAACAAATCAATGGTTTTGTTTTTTGCCAATGCATCAACTACCGTATTCAAGGGCAATCCACTGCTTAACAATTTTGCTGAAGTAGCCAACGCATTTTGATTAGTCGCTCCATTAGTAAAAATACCAGTATCATACAAAATTCCCGTCAACAAACATGTTGCAATCTCTTTGGTGATCGCGATGTTATTTGCGACAAAAAAATCGTACAACATACACGTTGTTGATGGTGCTGCTGTATTCACGACCGCAATATCACCGTACAAGCTATTGGTTATATGGTGGTCAATATTGACCATTGTAGTTTGCGAGCCACGCACTTCATTCGCAACTTTATCATGAATACGCGCATGCCTCAGATCACCACTATCAAGCACCAACAACGTATCAAACTCAGACAGATGAACGGCTGACGGATCACAAACAACTTCATGCGCCTTAGGCAGATACATAAATTCCTCGGGAACGTCTTCTGCAGAAAAAATAGTATATGAAACACCAACACTATCCAACCACAATGCCATTGATAACGTTGATCCCAACGCATCACCACAACGAGGATGTGCTGTAATAAACACCGACTCCGCTTCTAATAAATGTGCGTGTATTTGCTTGTATTTTGCTACTGTATCCATTGATAATAAATTCATACCATCATACGGTTGTTTGATGGTTGTGTCAAGCTTATATGTAACTAGGAAGCATCACTTTTAAACCTAAAGTAAACAATTTCTTTCCGATTGAGATAAAAACTATTAAACATACTTAGTTTAGTTACAGTTGACTAACTGTAAAAAAACAGACATCATAATGTTACAATATTCAAACTTTCATAATTACTAAGCACATTCACACAATCACCGAGGTAAACATGAAAAATACTCTGATTCCACAAAAAGGCCTTGCGGCAAGGTTGGCAAAAGAAGGAATAATTAATTCAGAGAACGTAATTGTCATAACTCCAAGATGGGCTGAAAGCTCACCTAAAGTGCCAGGTGTGCAATCAGCCTTAGTAAGAAGTGATCTCATCATACGATCTGATGGATCAGTTGTATGCCTTGACGGCAATATGTCATTGGACTCACTATCTCTCGCAGACAAGCATATGCAAGGTAAATCAAACCCGCAAAATCTTGATTGGGAGACGTTTATTCGAACTGTAACATTTTTTCCCTCAAACTCCTAAGACAGCGCAAGTCTCTCA
>JAUIEQ010000049.1 GCA_030429785.1 bacterium | reverse complement strand
TGCACGTGATGTACACAGATCCTGCAATGCTGCGTCGACTTCTGTATCGGTAACGACCACTGCTTCTTGTTTGACTGACAACTTGTCCAAGTCACCAAGTTGAACGTGTGGCAAGAGAGCAACCGTAGCACTAAACTCCAAGTCATTACCATACGCTTGCTTGGTAATACTTATTTCCGGTTGACCAATTGTCTTCATATCTTCTTGCTTCATTGCCTCATAGTATGCACGTGAAACTAATTCTTGAATACTGGCTTCAAGCAATGTTTGACCACCATACTGTTTTTCAACTGCTTCATACGGCGCCTTGCCTGGACGAAAACCTTTGAGTGGCTTATTATTTTGTAACTCACGAGCTGCCTTTTCAAGCGTACTGCGTTGTTGCGCAAATGGCACGGTAATTGTTACTTCCTGCATTCCTGCTGCTGGATCTTTTTTTGTTACGGTTATATTCATGTAAATCATTTAATAAATTATGCTGCCCTATCAAGGCTGTTGCCGGTGTTTTGGCTGTTTAAGAAATCAAGTATATCCTCATACTCCGCCGCACGCTCCATCAATAGCCTTATTGTCTCGGGAATTTTTATCAGCTCTTTGTTCTTCTCGTCTATATAAACTTCTTGTTCACGTTTGGCAGAGGAATTCTCTTTCATGCCATCAAGATCAGCCCGAGCATCTAGCAATGCTTCATGAATGGTAGTGTGTTGCCTCAAAAAATCGAGTATATCAGTAATCTTTACAATAAAATCTGAAACGTTAGGAAATCTATGTTCATCAATCATTGCAATTTGTTCGAGTATCTTGTCTTGCTGTGTTGGGTCAATCAAGTCTTTCATAATTGGTCTGAAATTCGCAGGCGCCTCAAGCACCATTGCCATCACCTCCATTGAGTGACCAACTTCTTTTTGAAATGACATTACCTCAGGATCATTCAAATCAGTTGCTGCTAAGTCAACTGGTGATGGGTCACGAGAAAATTTCCGCTCCATATGTTTGTGTGGTTAAACTAATAATGCAACGAGTAACAATGCTACCACGTTTAAAATTTTAATCATAGGGTTCACCGCAGGACCTGCAGTATCTTTGTATGGATCACCGACTGTGTCTCCAGTAACTGCCGCTTTGTGTGCTTCGCTGCCTTTGCCTCCGTAATTACCATCTTCAATGTACTTTTTGGCATTATCCCATGCACCGCCACCATTTGCCATTGAAATAGCCACAAAAATTCCAGTAATAATTGACCCCACCAACAACCCACCAAGTGCGATTGGACCAAGAATAAACCCAACCAACACAGGCGCAACAACAGGCAGTAGTGCCGGTGCGATCATTTGACGAATTGCATCCTTGGTAACAATATCAACAGACGATGTATAGTCAGGCTTTGCTCGGCCTTCCATAATCCCTGGAATTTCTTTGAATTGCCGACGAACTTCTTGAACAACCTTACCTGCACTTTTTCCTACCGCCTCCATCGCAAAAGCTGCAAATAAATATGGCAATAACCCACCAATAAACAACCCAGCAATTACCAGCGGATCCGACAATCTAAAAATCAATGCACGTCCCAACTCAGCAAACTCCTGCGTATAGGCAGCAAACAGGACAAGTGCAGCCAAACCAGCTGAACCAATCGCATAACCTTTGGTCACAGCCTTGGTAGTATTTCCTACTGCATCAAGTGGATCAGTTATGTTCCGAACAGACTCAGGCAACTGCGCCATTTCAGCAATACCACCAGCATTGTCAGTGATCGGACCAAATGCATCAATTGTCACAATAATACCAGTCAGTGATAACATACTCATTGCTGCCAGCGCAACACCATACAAGTCAGCCAACCAATGCGCTGCCAAAATTCCAGCAACGATGATGACAACTGGCCAAGCGGTTGACCGCATAGACATAGCCAAACCAGCAATAATATTAGTGCCATGACCTGACTGCGATGCTTTGGCAATATTTCGTACCGGCGCAAACTTTGTAGATGTATAATAATCAGTTACCAAAATCAACAACGCTGTCACAACCATCCCAACCACAATCGCCAAGTACAGTTTCATTGGACCATATATACCAACACCTGCCATGAGTTGATTTGTCACTGGATACAACACAACTGTTGCCAAAACTCCAGCAACCAATAAACCCTTGTATAGCGCACCCATGATATTATTATCGCGACCAAGTTTGACAAACCATACCCCAACAACTGTAGCAACAATTGAAATAGCGCCGATGACAATTGGCAAGATAACAGCCGGCGCAAAATCTTTAAATACTAAACTACCAAGCAACATCGCAGCTACTGCTGTCACTGCATAGGTTTCAAACAAATCAGCAGCCATACCTGCACAATCACCAACATTGTCACCAACATTATCTGCAATAACAGCCGGATTCCGAGGATCATCTTCTGGAATTGACGCCTCTACCTTACCAACCAAATCAGCTCCGACATCAGCCGCCTTGGTAAAAATACCACCGCCAAGTCGTGCAAACACTGAAATTAATGAACCACCAAATCCAAGTCCAATCAGCGCCTTCAAATCACCAGTTACCATATAAAATCCAACAACTCCCAACAGCGCAAGTCCTGCAACTAACAATCCAGTCACCGCACCACCTTTGACCGCAACACTCAATGCTTCTTTCATGCTCGAACGAGCAGCTTCAGTTGTACGGACATTGGCACGCACTGACACATTCATTCCAATGTACCCTGCCAACGCAGACAAGACCGCGCCGACCAAAAAACCAGCAGCTGTAACAAAATTAAGCGCCACCCACAATACAATAAAGACAATCACTGCAACAAACGCGATTGTTTTGTACTGCCTATTCAAATACGCTTTTGCACCCTCCTGAATAGCTTCAGCAATTGCTTGCATCTGAGCATCTCCAGTTGGCTGCTTAAGAATAGATCGAGTCAACCACGCACTATAAAGAATAGCCAGCAAAGCTGCCACGATACTTAACCATTCGTATGACATATAAACGGTATTAATAATTATTCCTCCGTTTTGTGTCATGAGAGACTAGTTACTATCTTCTGGAATGTTCCAAAGGACACGAAACAGGCACCCATGCCATACAAGCAACAAGCTACACCGATGTGTAGCTTGTTGTCAACATACTCATTATTAGGCTACTGCATCATTTTCAACATCTTCGACCGTCTCCTGCTCAACTTCAACTGACTCAGCTTGAAGTTCAGACTCTTCGGCTGTATCTTCGTCTGCTGCAGGAGCAACCTCTTCGGAATCAGGCGTTTCTTCAACCACCTCAGCAGATGCACCTGCTTCAGCAGGACCGTCAGATGTCATTACTGCACCGCTTTCTGACATAATATCAATTTTCCAACCAGTAAGCTTTGCTGCCAGTCGAACATTTTGACCAGCCTTACCAATTGCTAATGAGAGCTGGTCTTCTCGAACCAATACTGTCGCTCGATGCTCTGCCTCATCAAGCTCTACATTGATGATCGCAGCTGGTGATAACGCATGTGCCACAAATTGTGCTGGGTCATCATCCCATTCAATAATATCAATTTTTTCACCCCCAAGCTCGTTAATAACTGTTTGTACACGAGTACCGCGCTGACCAACACATGAACCAACCGGATCGATGTTATCTTGATCAGTAAACACAGCAATCTTTGATCGAGCACCTGCTTCACGAGCAATTGCCTTGATTTCCACTGTACCAGTTGTGATTTCCGGAACTTCTAATTCAAACATCTTCCGAATCATTTCAGGATGTGATCGTGACAAGTACACTTCAGGTCCCTTGCCGCCCATACGAACTTCTTTGACATAAAATCGCATTCGTGAACCTGGTCGATATCGCTCAGTACGAACACTGTCAGACAATGGCATCACACCAGTTGTTCGATGAAGGTCAACCAAGACAACACTGCCTTCCTGTCGTTGAATCACACCATTGATCAACTCACCTTGCTGCTCTTGAAATTCATCAAACACAATATCGCGCTCAACCTCTCGAAGTCGTTGAATAATCACTTGCTTGGCAGTTTGTGCTGCCATACGACCATACTCTTCTGTTACTGGCATTTCTGTTCGGATAATGTCACCAATCGCAGCATCGGGTTTGATAGTCACTGCTTCAGACAGCATCAATTCACTTTTTGCATGAAATCGAGGCAACTCTTTTTCTTCTTCATCAAGCTTCTCGGCAAGCTCCGTATCACCAGCCTCCTCAGCTGCCAATCGTTGCTCACGCAATGCTTCACGCTTTTCTTCAACAGGCTCAAGATCAAAATCTTCAACCACTTCTTTTTCATCAAACACACGCGCGCCACCAGTTTCAATATCAAATTCAACTTTAATATTCTTATCCTTGGCTTGATTGTCTTTTTTGTACGCAGCTGCTAGTGCCTGCTCGATTGTTTCAATCACTTTATCTTTTGGCAAACCTTTTTCATCACAGATCTGCTCAATTGCTTGTAAAATTTGTGTAGACATATATTTGTAAGTAGCTATTAAATTGTCTTTTCAAAACCCAGTATAGTTTTTGAAAAAAATAACTAGTATATTTCTATACTAGTCTAACTACCCATACCATAGCAAAGAATGCTATTTTTGGCAAGAGTACCAATTTCTTAAACTTGACTCAGCTACAATGCATCAAAACAATAAAAATAACCTTACCACAGCCCGAAAACAGCACGTCTTTGCAAAGGCATACAAAAAAAACAGCCCTATGCACAAGGGCTGTTTTGTTGAGATAATTGCAAGAACTAATTGTTCAAAAGATTGTCGTCATCTTGATCAATAGCATCTCCGCTTACTCGCTCACGTTCTGCTTGTCGCTTTTCACGAACATACCAGATAGCCAGAATAATTGCGATAACAAGCAAGATAACAAATCCTGTTGTTCGATTGCGCTCTTGTATATCCTCATCAATATCATTGATACGTTCTTCGGCAACACCTTCATCAATCTGCTCATCATCTGCTCCAAAAATAACTGGCTCATCATCTTCTTTCTCTTCCATAGCTTCACTACCCTCGCCGCTTTCAATAACCATATCAGACTGCACATCACCAAGCGCTAACTCTGATTGATCTTCTGGCTCAGCAATCACTACATCGCCTTCTTGCTCTGTATCTACCATCACAACAGGTGTTTCTGGCTCGGTAGGCTCAACTACTACTGGATCGCTTGTTTCAAGCAAAGCCTCTAAATCTTCTGGTGTTGTAATTACTGGAACGTCTGCTTGATGCTCAGGTTCAGTCATTTCAGTTTCCGTTTCCTGCTCATGCATAGATTGCTCATTGTCAGTATTGGTGTTTTCTTGAGTACCTGCTTCAGGCGTAGTTGGCTCTACATCCGCAACAACACTAGTGTCTACAACAAGTTGTTGTGTTGCAAAATCGCTCACCGAACCTGCTGGCGTAACTGCTCGCGCAGTTACCGTGTACTCACCATTTGCAAGGTTTGGTTTGTACCAAAAACTAGTAATCCCACTCTTACTTGTTGGCGGCACGAACGAAGCGTGCAATACATCATTAATATAAATTTCAACAGTATGATCATTACCAATCAAACCATTGATCATGGTCCTACCATCGCTATCAACAGTCGCGTCCTGCAATGTAGGCGCAAGCACAACGTCCTCAATCAATACAGTAACAAAGGCAGATTCTGCACTTCGCACTGATTGATCAAGCGATCGCGCAACTGCCTTAATGGTGTGCTGACCAACTGACAGTGGTAAAAACGGCACGTAAGAAAAGCTAGCCACACCAGATTCATGATCTTGTACAGTTGCTTTTCCATAAAACACATCATCTATATACACATCAACCAACGTATGATTGAAGGTAACACCAGTGATAACCGGCAGTGCAGCAAAGGGAGCTTGTCGCTGTACTACATCAACTATTGTTGGTGCTGGGATGTGGTATTGTGGTGGCGGGGTTTGAGCTCCTGCTGGCAACACGATTGTGCCCGCCATCGACCTCCTGCGCGTCTTCTCCGCAGGCCAGTGGGAGGACTTCGCTCTGGAGTGGGCCCACAGCCTGAAGAGCCGGTACCAGCGCGTTGAGCGATGCGGTGGAGCGGGCGACCTCGGGCGGGACGTTGTGGCATTCGTCTCCGACGACGAGTGGGACAACTATCAGTGCAAGCACTACAAGGAGCCGCTGCA
>JAUIEQ010000048.1 GCA_030429785.1 bacterium | reverse complement strand
CTATGTCTATCAAAAAAATCAAAAAGTTATTGTCGAGCCGCTTGTTAACTACGCTCAGTTTTATGACAAATTCAAGGACACTGGCGCCGAAGTATTTTTTGTTTTATTCAAAAATGATCAATTGGTAGATCCGCACATCACGTCAACATATGCCATTACTTAAAAAAACCTCCAAAACTTCACCACCAGGTGAAGTTTTTTACATCCCTGTTATTTTGGAGGTTGTGGTAATTTTTGTTCAAAAAATAACATTTTTCTGCTATACTTATATATAAGGAGAATTATTATCCCAAAACTAGAAAGGGGGGGTTTGTATGAAAGGAAAAGGTTTACATATGGCCGCTTTTATCCTACTTATTGTAGGTGGTTTGAACTGGTTGTTGGTTGGTTTGTTCGGCTGGGACGTTGGCGAAATTTTTGGTGGTCAAGATGCTGTTATTTCAAGGCTGGTATATGTCTTGGTTGGTTTGGCAGCCATTTACGAGCTGGCATCACACAAAAAAGCTTGTTGTATGTGCAATAGTAATTGTACCTGCGCACCAAGCAAACCAAAACCAGATATGCCTGCTGCTAATCAAGCAAGTGATTCTGCAGAAGGCGATCAGGCAATGTAAGTGTGTGAATATTTGTATACTCAAAAAACTCTCGTATTATTCGGGAGTTTTTTGTTTGCGCTTTGAAATGAAAGTGGTATGATTACGCTAGATAACAATACTATGCCGACACAACCAACACTATATATAGGTTCTGATCATGCTGGTTTTGCTCTCAAAGAAGCGATCAAGCAGTATTTGGATCGCAAAAAAGTTCAGTATGAAGATCTGGGTAATCACCAGTATGTACGCAGTGATGATTATCCGGACAGTGCTTATGCAGTAGCTGCAAAAGTTGCCAAGGCTAACGCACGCGGAATTGTGGTGTGTCACAATGGGGTTGGTGTGTGTATCGCAGCCAACAAGGTCAATGGTGTTCGCGCGGTTAATGCGCCAAGTGTCGCCATAGCCAAAGAATCACGAACAGACAATGACACAAACGTATTGTGTCTTGGTGGTGAGTACATCAGCAGTTCATTGGCGAAGCGCATTATTGCGGCTTGGCTTGAAACGCCATTTAGCCGAGCAGAGCGGCATCATCGTCGAGTGAATAAGATCAAGAAAATTGAAAGCAAACGATAATGGATATAGTGCCTGGGATTTTGACTAAGGAATACAGTGTCTTGCACGAGCAATACACTGCTGTAAAGCAGGACGTACCTTGGGTGCATATTGATGTTATTGATAACACGTTGGTGATTGCTGGTGCTACTGTTCTCCTAAGTGATATCCCAAATAGCGAGTTTGATGCAGCGCGCGTATCAGTGCATTTGATGGTAGAAAAACCAATTTTGTATTTGGATGAATGTGCGCGTCTTGGTGTTGCTCGCATGGTGGTTCATTACGAGGCAATTCGTGATGATATGGAAGTTGTGAACGCAATCAAAGCAGCTGGTATGAACGTTGGGGTGGCTATTAATCCTGGTACAACAGCATCATATCTTGAGGACTTGCTGCCTGATGTTGATTCAGTACTTTTGATGACAGTTGAGCCAGGCAAGCAAGGTCAGCAAATCATGATGGATGTGTTGAGTAAGGTTCAGGAAATACGAGTTGTAACGCCTGATATGATCATTGGGATTGATGGTGGGGTGAAACTTGAGAATATTGAACTACTGAGCCAGTATGCGCTTGATTATGTGGTTGTTGGTAGTGGGTTGTGGCTAGCAGATGATATTGGTAAGCAGTTGCAAGTTTTTAAAGAAAAGTTAGCACGGACATAACAGAAAATTTTGAGTACAAAAATAATCCCCCGAATTAATCTTCGGGGGATTTTGAGATGGTTTGGTCCGCAGCAGCTTACGCTGCTACTGTGGCTGCCTGCGGAGCGGCGTGCAGCAGTTGCTGCAGCGCTTCAGGAAGCTCGAGGCAGCACTCGTCGGTGAGGTCGCACGTCTCAACGAAATTTTGATTTGCGACAACGTAGTCACCGATTTTTTGATGAATAATCGCTCCGTCCTCATTCGTAGCGATTAGCACTACGAAATAAGTATCGGCATTTGGCGGTCCATCAAGCATATAAACCGCCACTTCAGCGACGTGTTCAGTGCCGAGCGCTTGTACCCAGTCCTTAGCTGTTGCCAGGGCTTGATCGCCGAACTGGGTGTTTGAGTTACCGATTAACATAATTGATCGATTCATAGTGCACTCCTTGTGCGTTATGCGCCTAGGCGCGATTGATGTGTACCTAAAATTATTCCGGCAACAGAGCCATGAGCTCATCCGGAAAATTATAATTTCGGTGATTTGCCTTACTGGCCTTACCCAGCAGCTCTAGCGTCTTCTGCGCACATTCTGTATGGAGATGATAGAGCCAGGCGGAGGTATTAAATATCCTGTTGTTAAAAAAATGTTTAACCAGGATAACGATGATTGGCTCAGCTCCGTCTCCGGCTTCATTAAGTCGGAAAACGTACACCTCGTACTGGTCTGCACCAGATTCGAAAACTCCATTCTGGAGCAACGCAGTAAACACTGCATCCGGGAGAGTCTTGAAGTGTCGAAATTCAAATCCTCCGCGGAAGTCCACTGTCATCAATGCCGTTTTCATTTTTTTTCTCCTTTTTTTCTTCTCTCGTGTTAGGTTTTTATTGTTGTAAAGATCATAACTGCGCGTGACAGACTTACCGCGCAGAGCATTATCTTTACAAAGTTGAATTAGAATAGTGTAGCACCAGTAATATATGAGTCAAGGTCGGCCTGGTTGATTTCGCCAATTTGCCAGGCATACCAATTGTTGCGGATGAATACATCCCAAGATGCAATTGGTCGTTTGAGATCACCTTCGATTTTATACACGGTTGGCGAGTCAAATGTTTTGACCAAGAACAACTCTTCATAAGAAGCAAAATCAGTGTTACTAATAACCAGTGCTTCATTCGAGCGGTTATACAGATATGATTGATTGACTGCTGCTGTGCGCAGTGGTTTCTTCATGTTTTTGTTGAGGTACAAAAACTGCGGCACAGTATCTTCAGCTCGTCTGACAAGGAGTATATTCTGGTACGTATTCAGTTCAGCAGCGCTTATTGTGCGGATTGGTGTTTCCTCAAGGCCGTATGATTGCAGAATAGTTGGGTTTTTGATGTGATACTTTTTGTTCATAACAAGCGCATATACTTTGACATCGTTTTGAGCTCGTACGAGTTCAAATGATTCACCATTAAATGGCTTACCAGTTATTGATGAGAAGCCAAGCACGTTTGAGCCTTGGGTTGTTACTGGATACCACTGTGTGGTACTGCGTTTGCCAAACACATCATGACAATGGATATAAAATTCATAATCAGTACCAGGTTCAAGTTCAGTTGCTTGTAAAGTGTATAATGATTCTCGTTGTTGCGTGCCAGGAAAATTAAGATACCCTCCGCTATTGCGACTACCAGCTCGTGTAAAAATTGTTGTACATAATGTAGGAATGGTGGTTCGAAAACTAACAGTTACTGATGCGTTGGTGATGTTTGGCGAGTTAGGGCTGTTGGGTTGAATATTTTCAATAGCAAGCGCTGGTCTAACAAAGTCTGCTTCGCGAGTTCGAAAAGAACGTACGTTGGTTGTTGCTGTATTGCCGCCATCATCAGTGACATGCATTTGGTATTCATAGCGAGTATTTGGCTGTAGTCGGCTGATAACAATTTCTGTGTCACCATTTGCATTACTGGTTTTGCTTGTTTCTGCTTTTTTGTTTGGTTCAAAATCTTTCCACCATACAGCTCGTACACGAACTTTTTCATTTGCGCTAATACCAAAAAACGCTTGGTTGTTGGTGGTATAGGTGGTGCGTGCACTGAGTATTTCTGGTTTTTCTGTGTCTTGCTTTTTTTCTGTGGTAAAGTGCTGCACAAAAGTGGTCACTTGCTCGCCACCAGGAGTGTAGGCGGTGATGGTGTAGTAGTATGTTTGTTTGGCGGTAAGGTTGGTTAGTCTTGCTTCATGATTGTGTCGAGCGTTGTTAGAATAGTTGGTGATTTTGTTCAGGTTATGCTGGTCAGTGCCAAATTTGACTATATAGTAACTGAGTTCAGTGGTATTGAAGCTAAGTACTGCAGCAGTGTCTTCGATATCAATGACTGTAATGCTGGTTATTTGTAAAGAAGTTGCCTGGGCATTACCAAGAGCAGCACCTGCTGAAAGTGTTGTTGAGATACTGAATACTATAAGTAATTTGGCTAATCTACGCATACTTTTATGTATTATAAGTACACTATACTATACTACTTTTGTAATATAATGTCAATAGTATAGTGTTTTTTTGGCTTATATTAGTACTTGACGTGTTTGTGATCTCGATATAGGCTAATAATAACTTACGTTAACAATTTTTGTCACAGGAGGTGCTATGCAACAAATACATGTTGAGCAAACTATTGCTCGACTAGCGTATGACTCATCACGTGTTGTTTTTACTCATCATGCCCTGGATCAATTCTCAAAAAGATATGCGAAGACCAACCGAAGGTCGCTACAAAAGCCAGAAGTAACTGCGCGACAACTTTTATATAACGCAAAGCCTGATACTCACATGAGTGAAGTTGGTAGAGTGGTTCGGATTATTGATAATGATTTTCAAAAGGCATATTACTTATTGAATAATGGTTGGAGGCTCGTGATTGTGCATGAGCAAGCACAGGATAAATATATTGTTGTGACCGTAGAACGAGACTTGTTTTTGGGACGCGATAAGTCCTATCGTGGTAAAAGAGTGCACCGAAAAAAAAGATAGTTGCCCTTGTCTAAGCAAGGGTTTTTTTATATTGAATATTTTTTGGCATACAGTGTAGGTGATTGACTAATGCAGTGTTGTTTTGTAAAGTGTGGTATTGGTTTATACTTCACGTATGTATATTTTAGGAATTGAAACTTCGTGCGACGAGACAGCTGTTGCTGTGCTTGAAATTATTGATTCAACACTATGTGTGTTGAGCTCTGTTGTAAGCTCGCAAATCAAAACACATAAGCCATACGGTGGTGTTGTGCCTGAAGTGGCTGCTCGAAAACATATGACAAATATGATGCCGCTGGTTAGCATGGCGCTTGAGGCTGCAGATGTTTCTAAGCATGATATTGGATTAGTTGCAGCAACACAAGGTCCTGGGCTGGCGACATCGTTGATGGTTGGATTTGAAACTGGTAAGTCATTAGCATTTGCTCTAGGTCAGCCATTTGTAGCAGTCAATCATATGGCTGGACATGTGTTTAGTGCAGTGCTGCCGCACGAGTTGCATGAACGAGCGGATAGTTTTGAGCCGCAGTATCCATTTTTGGCGTTGCTGGTATCAGGAGGTCACACACAACTTGTGTTGGTGCTTGATGTTGGAAAATATAAATTACTGGGCAATACTCGTGATGATGCTGTTGGTGAAGCATTTGATAAAGTAGCTCGTATGATGCAGCTTGGTTATCCTGGCGGACCAGAAGTTTCGCGGCATGCTGCACTGGGGGATAGGCAAGCATTTGATTTGCCACGTCCTATGCTGCATTCACAAGATCTTGATTTTTCTTTTGCTGGACTGAAGACTGCTGTATTGTATGCATTGCAAAAAGAAACTACGACAACACCAGGTCAGTACCCAATCCCAGTAATACAAGACATGTGTGCAAGTTTTGAAGCAGCTGCGATTGAGGTATTAGTCAAAAAAACAGTACGAGCGGCTACTGAGCACGCAGTCAGCTCTGTTATTGTAGCCGGAGGAGTCTCGGCAAATAGCTATCTTCGTAAGCAATTAACGCAAGCAGTTGAAGCTTCTAATAGCGTGGCTTCAGTCTTGTTTCCTGCGTTTTCGTATACTGGAGATAATGCGGCTATGATTGCTATGGCAGGGTATTTGGAATACAAGCACACAGGAGCTACTCAGGATTATCTAGGTTTGAGTGTTAAGCCGAATATGGCACTGGGTAATGAGTAACCCTGAATACCTGAGGGTGATAAAAGCATGTTTTGATTTGCTTGCCAGCTTACTTGATTAGTGATGATTTAAAAAAATTGTTATGCACTACACAACGACTAATGAACAAGAAACAAAAGATCTTGCCGCAACTGTATTGCGTGAGCTGGGTGCTGATCATGTTTTGTTGTTGCGCGGTGATCTTGGTTCTGGCAAGACAACGTTTGTCAAAGGCATTGGGAGTGCATTAGGGGTTGTTGATGTTGTTACCAGCCCGACATTCACACTGATGAATGTCTACCAAGTATCTCA
>JAUIEQ010000047.1 GCA_030429785.1 bacterium | reverse complement strand
ACAATGCTTGTGCTGGCTGAGGCCGAACAGCAAAGTAACTTACCGTTGCTGAAAAAATCATAACAACAGCCATGATACTGGCTGCAACTTTTCGACTCACAAAACCTCGTCGTTTTGTCGGCTCTGTATTGGGTACATGTAATTGTTCAAATTCGTCTGGCATGGTTATTGTGGTTGCGAAATAGAACTAACATACAAGTCAAGTAACGCCTGATCAGAAAGTGTCTCAAGCGAAGCAGGATCAGCACCTTGCTCAATCAACAGTGTCTTAATAGTCGCAGCATCTAGTAATTCTGGTTGCGCACTTAACTCATCAGCAAAAAATTGTTGTAACTCTGGGTTATCAGCAACTGCATCTTGGAACAGTGATAACAAATCTTCATCACTCAGCTGAGACACCTCAGCTGCACTCACTCCTTCGTCAACTAACATACTTCTAATTTCTTGTGCGAGTGCTTGATCTACTGTCAAAACTTCTGGTGGCGCGCTCACCGCATTCTCAGTTGGGGTTTGTATTTCCTGATCACCTGAAATCAAACTACAATCACGACCTTCTGGACAAACTGGATTGGTTCCTTGGTCAACCTCTTGCTTATCACTAAATCCATCTGAATCTGTATCTGCTAAATACGCTGATGTTCCATACACTTGTGTCTCCAAATAATCAGTCAATCCGTCGTTATCTGTATCACGCTGTTGCTCAGCAATGAGCTGATTAAAATCATCAACTGCTTGTTGCGCATCTGCTTCAGAGCTATCATTCCGCTGCTCTACAATAAACGGCTTATAAATACTAACATTCCAATACCAAAGCCCAGTTACTAACGCAACTCCACTCAATGCAAAAAAAATCCAAAACAACTGCTGTGGTCGCTCTGTGTATGCAGCAAAAACTGCTGAAGCACGGGCAGTTGTATTAGCTTTGTTCTCATCGTACTGTTCTCTCGATGGCACAAAATTATATCCCAATAATTTCTTTAAGTATGACA
Source organism: bacterium (assembly GCA_030429785.1). Taxonomy (GTDB): domain Bacteria; phylum Patescibacteriota; class Patescibacteriia; order S139-126; family S139-133; genus JAUIEQ01. The sequence goes on along the minus strand of JAUIEQ010000047.1, from coordinate 5,356 downwards.
AGAAACCTCTCGTACGTCAACGATATATGCACAGAACAAACAATCATTTTGCATCCAAACAAATCGAAATAGCCTGAACCAGCTTTTGCCATTGCACAAGCGATACGTGCTGTGCTCGCGAGCCTGTATCAATCCCAATATCATCAAATAAGTCAATTAAGACTGGCTTCTCAAGCATCAGTCCATGAGACAAATTATTAAGCAGCTTTTTGCGCTTACTAGAAAAACCTAACCGAGCAATCTTCCAAAACATCTCTTCCTCCAACATGTCGTGATTGGTGATTGTTATCTTGAGAATAGCTGAAGCAACTTGTGGCTCAGGATAAAATGCTCGACGTGATACGCGAGCGATAATTTCTGGCTTACCATAATACTGCACAGACAACGAGAGCAAACTATGCTCACCGGCTGATGCAATAATTCGTTCTGCAACCTCATACTGAACCAAGAGCACAATATGTGTTGGCTTGTGTTGGGCTGTTAAAAACTTACGAATAATTTTTGCTGTAATATGATACGGAATATTTGCAATAACCTTATATGGCTTGCGCGTATCAATGCCGGCGATTGTATCGATGTCAGTAGCCAAGATATCCTGATGTACAACTGTGAGGTTATCTGTCACTGGAACTAATGACTCAAGTATCATTGCCATATCATCATCAATTTCAATAGCCACAACACTTCCCGCTGACTGCGCTAATACTGAAGTCAAAAATCCAAGACCTGGACCAATCTCTATCACTTGATCATGCGCAGTGAGTTCACCTGCTGCAATAATTTTTTCGTATATCTTACGATCTGTTAAAAAATTTTGACTCAAAAACTTTTTGGGCGAAAGTCCATGATGTTTAAGTATTTGCTTGGCTAACTTTCGTAAGCTAATATGTTGCTGAGTGTCCATATACTATAATTAACATTCAACTGGACCACGTCGAAGCACCACCACTTCCGTATCTTGAACATGAATGATAGTTGATGGCAACACACGATCAATATTTCCCGAATCAAGCACCAAGTCAGGTTGATGCTGCTGCGTACCAAACTGAGTAACAACATCTACACTTGAGTACGGCGTTGGTTGGTTGGATATGTTAGCACTTGTTGCAACCAACGGCACTTCAAGCTGAGCGGCTAACTGCTGCAATAACCTATGACTTGTAACACGAACTGCGACGCTTGTATCATGCGGATTAACTGTAACACCGTCACCAACACGAAACAGCTCATGCGATGTTTGCAATACCAATGACACTGCGCCTGGCCAATGCAACATTCCAAGCGCCATCTCCTGCGCTGTGCTATCAAAAAAATCATGCACCTGATGTCGACTCGCGCATACAACTGGCAATGGATTTGATGCATCCCGTTGCTTGATGGCATATACTCGATCAACAGCCCGAGCATTGGTCGCATCAGCTACAAGACCATATGCTGTTTCAGTAGGCATGGCAATAACACCACCGTCTCGCAATATCGTGGTTAGTTCTTCAATTGTAGCTTCATCTACTGGTACAAGACGCATATATTACAATAAACCAATAAACAACGACGCAACCGCGGCCAACCAAAACAATGCATTAATATCAACAAAGCCTACCAACAATAACGCGATCAGTAAAATCAACGTCCGACCTAAGCTCAAACTAATTTCCCGAAGCACTGAGTATTCATCAGCATAGTGCCCCTTATGCGCTGTTCGTTCATACATCAGACTGTCGACAGAAATCCGTGTTGCTGAACTTGTCAAATCATGATATGTGCCTGCTGCAAATACTTCAAATGGTGTCTGTACAAGCCCTTTAAAAACCCAGCCAAGTGCATGAAATGCGCTAGAAACTTTAGCTAGCTTTGACTTTGACATCTTGTCAACATACTCTCCAAATACCAATCTAATCACCACCGACACCATCACAACCAGTGAAGTGATATATCCGACTGCTACAAAATCATTCTCAAACAAAAAGAAAATAAACAACGGCCAAATGACACCACCGATAATAGTTTGCATTCCATCAGCAATATAAGCGAGCACTACTTTTCGATTTTCTGGTTGTAGCATCTGCAAATATGCGTCCCAATACGACAGCGAATATTCTTCTTCAATTTGCGGAATCTCACGCAAATACCAACCACTAATCACAAGCAGTATAACAATACTGCCAAACAGCCACTTGAAACCGCCGTACGTAATCACCCATGAAGATACAGTCGGGGTTATAATTGACATGATCATGATAAGACCAGTGAGCAGCGCCAAATTTTTTCCGCGGCTACGCCCTTCGGTCAAAAGCGCAAAGTCTGTGTGATACGGCACCCAATACATCATAATCACCAGCGCAACCAGCACAGCCGCAACCACCAACCATACTGATGCATACTCTGTAACACCCATCATATACAACGATCCAAAGAACACCATCAAGAGCCCAATTGAAAGCTGCATCGAGATCTTAAACCCGATACGATTAATCACCTGCATAACCAGCGGTTGTGTAATAGTCACAATGCCATACACAACTACACTGTACGCAATAACAACTTCAATACTAGTGAAAATGCTGTAAATATAAATCGGACCAAAAATCCCCAACAAACCTGTGCCAACCAAACGAAAAAAATGATGCAAAAACAAATGAATTGCAGGCTTATGCAAATGTTGACGATACAAGTAGTGCTTGAGAAAAAACATGAGTGTAGTGTGTGGTGTTATGTGACAACAATATTGACTATTTTTCCTGGAACATAAATTTCTTTTACTATTTTTTTGTTGGCTGTATGGGCTGCAACATTGTCTTGCGCGTATGCAACAGCCAATACATCAGCTGCTGGTGCAGTTGGTGCAACAGCTATAGTTGCTCGTAGCTTACCATTTACCTGCACACCAATTGAGACCGTTTGCTCAACGGTCGCTGACTCATCCCATGATGGCCATGTGGCATGAGCAAGCAGTGTTTTGTTCCCCAGTAACTCCCATAGCTCTTCAGTCATATGCGGAGCAAATGGATTGAGTATAATCAGCAAATGCTCAAGCAACGCTTGATCAAATGATTTTTCTTTTGCCATTTGGTTAATCAAAATCATCATACTGGAAATAGCTGTATTGAATTTCATTGCTTCAATATCTTCAGTCACCTTCTTGAGTGTTTTGTGCAACAGTTGTTGCAATGACGCAGAAGTATCGCTTGGTTTGTCAGCTGCAAGCCACTCAGCTGTGACAAGCCATACTTTTTCCAAAAACCGCCGGACGCCAATAATACTCTTTGTTGACCACGGCTTTGCATCTTCAAGTGGCCCCATGAACATTTCATATAGTCGCATTGTATCTGCACCATATTCAGCAACTACTTCATCTGGATTAATGACATTGCCGAGCGATTTTGACATTTTGACACCATCCTCAGCCAAAATCATTCCTTGGTTCCGAAGTTTTGTGAATGGCTCACCAAACTCAAGCAAGCCAGCATCACGAAATACTTTTGTAAAAAATCTCGCATACAACAAATGAAGCACTGCGTGCTCAGCACCACCAACATACAAGTCAGCTGGCATCCAATAAGCTACTGTTGCCGGATCAAATACCGACGTTGTATTATTCGCATCACAAAACCGAAGGAAATACCACGAAGAACATACAAACGTATCCATGGTATCAATCTCAAACCGCCAACCCTCTCCATACAATTCCTCAGCAAGCTGCTGATACCGCTGAGAACTGCCAAGTGGCGATGTTCCCTTTGGCTTGTACTCAACATCTGTAGGCAATTCCAATGGCAAATGTTCGGTTTTGACAGGATGCGGGTTACCTGCTGGGTCATACACAATTGGAATTGGTGCACCCCAATACCGCTGCCGAGAAACCAGCCAGTCACGTAGTTTATACTGTGTTGTGATTTTCCCACCAACGTGTTCAGCGATCTGCGTCTGAGCTTTGACAGAATCCATCCCATCAAACACATCAGAGTTCATCAACTTACCAGCACCTGTATATACATTGGATTCAGCATCTGACTGCCCATCAACTACTGCAACAACCGTACGGATTGGTAAGTTATATTTCTGAGCAAACTCATGATCACGCTCATCATGCGCTGGCACTGCCATAATCGCGCCCGTACCATAACTACCAAGCACATAATCCGCTACATACACCGGAATTAGCTCCTTAGTCGCCGGATTGATTGCTTCTATGCCCTGTAGCACAACGCCTGTTTTCTGTTTATTCAAATCAGTTCGCTGTAAGTCGGTTTTGTTTTGAGCTGTCGCCACATAAGACGCAACTTCAGTGGTATTAAGTATGCGATCACGCATACTGCTCAGTAATGGATGCTCAGGAGCAACAACCATATAGGTCGCACCATAGAGCGTATCAGGTCGTGTTGTAAATACCTGCAACGACTCAGTAAAGAGCGCTCGTAATGATTTCAACAACTCCGCCATCTCAACCGTATAGTACTCATCGTCTGTTTGATCGCTCGTTGCTTTGCCAGTTGCTTTGACTTTGTATAGTGAACGAATTGGGAAAAATATATCAACCTCACCAAACACCCTATCCGTCAAAATAATATCCCGACGTGATTCATGCGCAATTGTCGTACCGTCAGGCAACGCCAGACTCCAGCTATCAAGCCAATACGCATCAACCTCGCCACCATTTTTTCGCGCAATTGCTTGGTAGTAAGCAAGCAACTTTTCAGCGATCTGTTCTTGTGTCAATGATTGTTCATCAATGCCCTCAAGCGCGTTCCGGCGTACACGCGCAGGATCAACCACTTCTCCATCAATAAACAATCCTGTATCAAGCGCCAGAACCGGCTTATCAGTCAGACCAACATAAGCTACTGCTTTTGCCTGAGCATTCTGCGCCAAATCACCATCTTCAGCCACATCAAGCGCCGTGAGATCAGCATCTGCTAAGGTTAGTATCTTTGTCGGCAATCCAATCCATGCGAACAGCTTCTGAACTCGAGAAACTTTTGAAGGATTATTCGTAGCAAACACAACCTCATCAAACTTTGGTACAGCAAATGACAACTCAGCTCCTGTAGATTTGCCTATCCAATGTTGCTGCATTGTTTTGATCGGATCAGGCCAATCAAGTTGATCCAAATCAACAAGGAGTTGGTCTGCATACTCTGTAATTTTGAAAAACCATTGTTCCAAATCTTTTTGCACTACCACATCACCACTTCGTTCACATGCACCATTGACCACTTGTTCGTTAGCCAAGACGGTCTGGCAACCTTCACACCAGTTCACTGATGCGTATTTTTTATATGCCAAACCTCGATTGTATAATTCCAAAAAAATCCACTGTGTCCACTGAAAATATTTTGGATCTGTCGTATCTATTTCT
>JAUIEQ010000046.1 GCA_030429785.1 bacterium | reverse complement strand
ATGCCCGTATCAAGCGTCCAGTCATCAGTCAAATGCGCTGTTTGACCAGTAAACAAACTACCCACTGCAGCAGTTCCACCGTCTGGAGTCAGGGTCCCATCTTGATCAAAAATATTAACTCCTGACTTAATGTTCTCTACCACAAAATCAGCATCGCCAGCACAATAACCCATACCATCATGGTAGCCTGCAGTTATTCCTTGTGTCGAACTAGAAGGTGTGAGTATCTGCGCACCGACATTACTCATTGAGCCAGCAACTGCCACGCCATCAACCCACGCTGTTAGTCCTGACAACATATACGGTGCTGTTACATCTCCCGAATCCGTCATACACCATCGATTCGTGCCATCACCATCACCGTCATATGCATTACCAACCAAGTTTTGTGTTCCATCAAAAGTAGATGTCGCACAAGCTACAGTAAGTATACCCGTATCAAGCGTCCAGTCATCAGTCAAGTGCGCTGTTTGACCAGTAAACAAACTACCCACCGTAGCAGTTCCACCGTCCGGGGTCAGACTTCCTGCTATACCAAGATACGAAGAACCTAACTTTACTTGATCAGGCACAATCGTAGGAATCGCATCATATATCTCTGTCAACGTCGGAAAGGTACTCACTGGCGACGTGGTTGCATTCAACGCATGGTCACCTGCAGTTGCCGAAGCATTAGTTGTCAACCGAGCATAAATATCAGTTAACGTATAACTCGTAGCTGTCGGCGCCGCAGTGGGCGTCAAAGACCCCGCATATACCAAAGTATACGAAACAGCTAACGACACTACTACAATAATGCCAAGATTCTTATAATTCATGATTTGGTTTTTTTAACAGATGACTTTTTTATTTTTGTTGCTTTGCTTTGACTGCGAGATAGTTTTGATCGAGTGACAGGTTTTTTGATTGATTTGCTTTGCAATGCACCTCTCGAATCAAAAAATACAAACCGATAGTCAGCCCATACAAACAAGATAACCACAATCAAAATAGCCAACAGCACACACAGCAACCAATATCCAGAACGAGTTTGAGATACCACTTGTTCCTCTTGAACATGAACCATAACGCTACTTGTTGCAGTAAGCTCGTCCATCATCTCATCCGTTGTGCTTGTTGCTTCAACGAGTGACTCTTGAGAAACATGCACTGTTTTTGGCTGTGCATTAGTCGGCGACTGCATTTGGTCAAGCACAGCAAGAGCGCTTGCCGTTCCTGCACTAGTCTCTTTACTCGTCTCTGTACTCTGCTCTTCTGGAAAGTTATTTTCAACCACCACAGTTACATCTGGCACTACCGAATCCTCTTCATTTGACTCAGGCTTTGGATCTTCCAAAGTCTCTTCTAAAGACTCATCTTCAGAAGGATTGTCTACAGTTACCACAACTGGAGAAGAAACCGTTTGATTCGTAGTTGCTGCAAATGCAGCAGTACTTGCAACAAACCGCTTAACAGCATACATAGCTTTTTGCCACCACATATCTGATTTGTAACTGACTGTGTCACCAACATCAATAGCTGTTGCCGTAAGTACATACAGGCCATTAGGAACTGTTGTTGTGTCCCAGTTAACTGCATACGGCGCCACAGTATCAGCAGGCCCGATGCTTGTTCCGTTGTATTTAAACTGAACCAAACCAACCCCCAAATCATCATACGCATCAGCAAATAATGTCACTGTTCCAGCAAGTGTTGCCCCAGAGGTAGGCTCTGTGAGCAAAACACTAGGTGGTGACAGCACTTCTTCTATCACTTCTTCAATAATTGGATCCAAAGGATCGAGTGGATTTGTACCGTTTTCATTCTCAATTCTATCAAAAATACCATCACCATCAGTATCAGTTGTTGGGGTCTTGCCAATATATCCAACTGATTCTATAGCATCAACATTAAGTCCCACTCCAGCTAATGAAGATATAGTGATATAACGATACGGCTTCCCAAAATCATCATACTGGTAATCAAAAAAAGCTTGACCCGGACCACTGACTGCGCTGAAATTCTGCGTTGTTGTTTTTATAGACGAAAAACTTTCATCCAAAAAATTCACCTGCAGCTGAGCATTAATCGAAATAAGACCATAATGCAAATTAAAACCACGTGTACCTTCTTCGCCTCTACCCATATCCAAAGTCATCCACGAACCAACACCTGCGATTTCACTCCAAACACCATCCGGCTCACCTAATGCATTTTCTGGAAATAACACACCAGTGATTGACACATCAGTAACCACATCAGCGTATGGATCATATATAATACGCGCAGCAAAAGCATGAATAGACACAAAAAAACAAAGTGCTGCAATACACAATACTGCGTACATACGAAATGCCATATTTGTTTCTGGATTACTACTCATGCCGCCGCGTATATTATTGTCCTTCGTATTCAAGCGCTTCAACTGCGTCAATTTGCAACCCCAAGGAAATGCCAGAAGTGAATTTTACATATCGGTAGTGCTCACCATCAACAGATTCGTCAAATGCGTATGTCTTTGTTGACGTGCCAATATTGTACTCAATAGTCTCTTGATATCATCTCCCAAAAACCAAACTGTAAAAACAGTTCCAGCCGCAAGTGGGCCAAAATACACTTTCAAATCACCTGTACCTTCTTCACCGTTGCCCATATCCAAGGTTACATAATTGTTAGCACCAATAATCAGGCCAGCATCTGAGTCAGGCGCTCCCAACAACGCCTCAGGATCATCAACTCCAATTGTAGTGTGATGGTAAACACTATCCGCATATGGATCACCAGATGCATGTATGCTGCTCACTGGCAATACCACAAATGCAAATACTGCAATACTTGTAAAAAAAATAGATACATTCATACTGTTTATATTTAAAAATTAGTAGTTTTCGACCTTTAGAATAAATCAAAAAAGCCCGACCCATTGCTGAGCGAACTTTGATTATTAACTACACACAAAACAAACATACCCTCCACAGTATGCGAGCAACGTTGCGTATTGTTATCCCTCAATAACATAGCTGCCGCGCTTTAGTACTAAAATAGATAAAAAAATTATACCATATAATTACTGATCTTCCTATATATTACACGCAAGTTAAAGTTACTAACTGTTTTAATAATATTGCAAATATCTCAAAACTGCAAACAGTTGACTCACCTTCTAACATACAGATATCCTAATAGTACTAACTAATACATTCCAAATGAGCGAACAATAACTTTTGGCTCGGAGCAGAACCCACGCTCCAGCCTTTCTCAAAACTATCAATACATTTGATACTTTTGAAAAAGGTTATAAAAAACAACCCTTACTAGCGGGTTGTTTTTTAATGAATTGTTCTATCATAGACGCCTCTATACAATACTCATAATACTTACTAGTACATCTGATCTTCCACTGTCTTGATCTCATTTAACCTTAAAAACAGGCTTAATAATTATTGGATGCATAGTGTCTTCTCCAACTTCATACGTTGGCAATTCTACTAATTCAAATCTAACCCCGACTTCCTCTCCAAGTTTATCTAATTGTTTCTTTACAATATGGTAAGAAGTTGCTTCACGGGCTAACGCATAGATTGGAAGATAATTTCTACGATCTAAATAATTTTGTTTATATAATTTTACAAATCCTTTAATTAATTTTCCACCAGCCATCAAATCTTTCTCTCGATTCGAAACAACATCGTTAAAATAAATGCATGGCTTATGGTAAAAATTCTCAGAATCGGAATTTACAGAATCATCTGTTAGTGTGCCTTCCCATGCAAGTAAATAACCTTGCATATCCCCACTAGCATCTATATACTTAAGACTCATATTAGGACGATTCTTTGCAGAGTTATTAATATCTTTTGCTATTAATCCATTTTCCATGTTAGTGATTCCTGAAATAAGGCTTTTATTTTCAGAATATCCCTTACCTTCTAGGTAACCCGTTTTGAGTGAGTCTTCATAAGTCAAATATCCTAATCCTTTGATATTTGGCAAAGGCGGTTCTGGGCTTTTTTCTACTTCCAACTCCCGCACTTGTTTTGAGATAATTAAATCCAAACCTTCTTCTTTTGTTAAATCTAACACATAAACATCCTCTCCAGTTTTATCCGAATAACTTACAGGGGCTTGCGGGGCAAATGTATTTTTTTCTGTTGGCAAATGCGAAAGAGCATCAGTATACCCTTGACCGATAGGAACTTTTTTAGAATTCAATCCTTCTTTTTCTGAATACCGACTCATGTATTCTCTAAAAAAATCTCTAAAAACAGCTTCAATGATCTGTTGATGTCTTTTATCAGAATAGTTTGGAGCCACCTCTACATTATCGCAGGCAGCATATACTGATGCTTCTGACAAAATACTTTCTGGTAAAATATCCTGAAGATGACCGCCCTCTTGTTCCATTTTTTGAAGGATGTCTGGTATTGGCGCCTGAATATCCATATCTTTAGTAAGAACACTTTGAGCGATTGTTCGTTCTTTCCCGTCACCTTTAACAATTCTGATCACAAACTGTGCTGTATTTGGATTAAACGTATACAAAGTATTTTTACCATCTCCAAAGGGCATACAATTCACAGTATCGTCTCCGGCTATTGCCCCCTCCGGGTCGCTCTTTTGACTTATACGTGCTACAAATTCTCTAGTTTTTACCAATGGTTTTTCCATTCCAAAATCGCTATCATAAACCAAAGATTCTATTTGTTGTTCTGGGATACTAATACCTTCAGGAAAATCTTTGCCCTGTATATAATCAATAAGTTTCCCGCCTTTCGATTTAAACAGATTATTCAACTCGCTAAACAATTTTTTTGGATTTCTAGCAGCTCCTTCAATTCCTTTCTTCCGTGAACCTAAAGCCTTATTCACCAATTTCGGCAAAGGCTCTGCGACATAATCTTCTACAGGAATGGTATACTTTATTTCAAGCGGAGTGAATACTGACAAACCATCCATTTTTCCTTCAACTAGAGCATCCCTCAACTCTGAAGCTGTTAAATCCAAATTCGGCATATTAATATAGTTAGAAGGTTTTTTTCTGTCATGAACCTCATATGGAGTATGCGATGCTTCAGCAGCTAAGAAATGCTCAGGATGTCGCCAAAATTCAATCACCGAACTCATGTTAACTTTACTGTCAGGGTGGAAGGCAAGGGTTTCCACATAGTGATACAAAGCCTGTTTACCCTCTGCTTTTAATTCCTGCAACTCATCAAATACCTCCGTTCGACCAAGAAGTTGCTCTAATTCACTGTAGCGCTTTAAATTACTCCAAGACGTAAATACAGCTTGAGGAGAATCGAAAATGGCAGCTAACTCCTGCAGCCTCTCTATACCTTCATACTCCTTTACCTTCTCAATTACTCCACTGATATCCCTGTTAACTGTTTGCGCTATCGTATTCAGATGATGATGGGCTGTTCCTTCTGAATATTCTCTGTCATCCATTTTAACTTGTTGTAAAATTTGACCGTAAAATTCTGCTTCACCAAGTCCTGAGCCTTTGAATAACTCCATTATTTCTCTAAAGGCATGCAAAGCATCATGAAGGGACAACTCATCTCGTTTTATATACTTCAGCATCTTTTCGTATCCAAAAACTTCAACACCGCTTTCAAAAGGTTGCGCAATTGTCTGCTCATCTCCCCATTCTGAAGAATTTTCTCTAGCATACGCATAAGCTCGCTCATAATCTTCATCAGTAGGATTCTCTATATCAACATTTTCTAGTAACGATGGATCTAGTTCCTCTTTACCGAACAAAGCAATAGATGCTAAGAATGAATCAACTTGAGACTGGAGATCTTCAGAGATCTTACCAATACTAGTAACACGATCTAATTCTTGATCTGTTTGGTGCGACCACATACCCCTGAATAACACATTCAATGCTTTACTTGCTGCTTGCGAAAATGACTCTTGTGACAAAAACAACTTTTTACTCAAAGCAATAATAGAACTCAACTCATACTCTGCATTGGTCAATAGTTTAACCAGAGCGGTTTTTACCTCGTCAACAAAACTCTCCTCTGACAAAACTTCTGATGGCAATGGATACGAATCCAAAAAACGACCCAACCTGACGACATCTAATTGATTGGTAAGAAAAGAACTTAATTTTTTTCGTATTGCTACCTGAGCTTCTGAATCTTGCACAAGCTGCGGCTCCAAAAAAAATAAAGCAGCTATTTTGTCAGCTTCTTTAAAATCACTTTCTTTAAGAAATTCTATGTATACTGCACGTGCACTTTCTGCAACCTCAGCATCAGTAATAACATTATGATCCACAGGAAACCCATCCTCCTTATCCAGCATGGCATACGCATTATGCAATCTGTCCTTAGACAAATAAGCAAGCAAGGCTGACTTATACACTTCCTGAATATCAGACGCTTCCAAAATATCTTCTGAGACATTCAATCTATCCAAATACTTTTTGAGTCTAAGACCTATTTCCACCCAATTGCCTTTTGACAGAGAGTCACGAAGAGC
>JAUIEQ010000045.1 GCA_030429785.1 bacterium | reverse complement strand
GAAGTTAATACAAACACTGAAGCTTGTGCTAAATATTCCTGCGGAGCATCACTCCATCCAGTAAAAGTAATAAGATCATCTACATCCAATCTAGTTGATAACTGTTTTAATTCATTCAGCTGCGAACCATCACCCACAATAATAGCTGCTACATCTTGCGCTGATTTGAGTTGCGCTACTGCCCGAATCAGCATCGCAATATTTTTGACGGGTTCTAGCCGTGCTACTGTCACAATAGTAAACACAGACGTATTCGTAGCTACAGGAGTTTCTCGCACTTCACTGTCTGGTCGAATCGGAATTACTGATATCCTACTCGGCTTAACTGCCCACTGCGCAATGCTTTTTGTTGCTACAGAACGCGCCACTACTCGTATTTGATTTGCTCTGCTGAACACAAACTTAGCTATATAAAAAAGCACAGCATGAAAGCCTTCACGACGCCAATATGATGAAAAAATATCTGTATGGACTTGCACCTCAACTGGAATGCTATGCAGCTTACGTAACCGCAGTGCAAGCAAACCAAGAAAAAAAGGATCTTGCGCAGTCATAACATCAACCTGATGCGACTGAAGCCATGCTCGAATCGTGCGATATACCGCAAACAAGCCAAAAAGCTTATGCACATACTGTATGGGGATAACAGTAAGATTGTTGCGAGTATATTGTTCAACTGATTGCGTAGTCGGCACAAATACGGTGAGATGTGTTACAGCAGCTGCATACAACTGCATGCGCTGCGCAACCCGAGAATTCGGGTCAGCGACATATGAATCAGTTGATATCATCAGTATACGCATACTAAACTTTATTTAATGCAGCTCGCCATGAATGCTCATGTAAGTCATGGGTTTGCTGCTCAGTTGGCAACAACTTCAAAAAATCACGTGCGTTATTTTTGAAATCAGTCATCATCGCCTCATTCACAACTACTAATTTCATCAATGTCATCAAACTCTCTAAATCATTTGGTCGCACGAACAAGCCATTCACACCATCGCGTACGATAGTAGCAGCAATACCTACAGGAGTTGTAATAACCGGAAGCTGGCACGACAAAGCTTCAACCAATGGCTTACCATAGCCCTCAAACTGAGAAAATGACACAAAGCAATTACTGTGTCGGTAATAATCAACTATCGCATCTGTATGCTCGATAAATTCAACCGACTCAACAATATCAAGCTCTTTAACTTGACGCCTAAGCTTAGCTGCTTGTCTTCCAGTACCCACAATAACCAATCGACATCTTGGGAACTGACGCACAACACCTTCAAACGCCGTAATAATCCCATGCACCCGCTTAACAGGCACGAGGCGACTAACGCACAAAAACACAAAATCATCCTCCCAGTGACTAAAACGATTGAGTGTAAACTGACGATTCCGCCATGACTCCAAATCAACAAACGTCGGAACTATATGTACCTTTTCCTCACTAATACCAAACGACTCAACTACTTTATGTTTCAAAGCATCGCTAGCCACAAGCAGTGAATGAACATAATTCAATACAAAGTCGCTCAACTCTTTACGAAAAAATGTAAAACGATCAAGGCTATGTACCTGAACTGTTATAGCAATATTGTTAATCTTTTGCAAAATAACAGCCAACAACGCCAAAAAATACATGTCCTGTGCTGACACAATCGTTGCCTTGTTCTGCCGAATCATTCGATGGCTAATCCACAGCATACGCAACCAACGAGTAACGCGTGAACGCCCACCTGTGCCCTGTATATGGACTGACGCATCTGCATACGCACGCTTTTTTGATGTGGGTATCACCACGCCGCACCAGTCTAGTTGTTCACCGTGCCGAAGAATCCGAACATGCGATTCACTTCCCGGATCAAGCAATGTTTCATCAAGGCTCAACTGGAGAACCCGCAATGGTTGTTTAGTATTCATAATTAGAAAACAACTCAAGAATACGATTCATCATACCATCATACGAATAAGTATCAAAAAATGAAGCATCAACATCATGCTGCGCTAATTGCTCTAACTGATACAAGGCGGTCACAAATGCTGCTTTATTCCCCCATTCAACCAACACACCTCGACTGTATTTGTCAATCAACTCAGTGTTACCAGCTGTATCAGACGCAATAATCGGTAATTCAAAATATGCAGCTTCGAGCAGTCCATGCGAGAGACCTTCATACTCTGAGTTTAGCACAAATCCATCAGCAGCTTTGTAAAACATCAATAAACGCTCCTTAGGAATATTGCCAAGCAAGTGAATGCGGTCGTTCATACCCAAATCTTGTATTTGATCTTGTAATACTTTTCGCAATGGACCATCTCCAGCTATATACAATGACCAATCAGGATTTTTCTCAAACCAAGAACTTGTGTACGAGATGACTTTATCAAGACCTTTCCAATCTGCTAACCGGGCCATGCAGAGTATATTTTTACCAGCAAGCCCAAGGCTTTGTCGAGCCTCGTCTTTAGTAATACTTAGTTGCTGCGGTGGTTTGAAGCTTGAATAGATCTTCACAACCCGGTCTGCTGGAACACCCCAACAATCAATCGCAATATGCTCCAAAAAATCACTGGTAACATACACCGTATCTACTGTTCGAACAACAAACTTTTGTAATTGTTTGTATAGCTCAATCCGCCAATTGTACGTAGTTGCATAAAACCCATCAAGATCTTCTGCTATATATCCACGATGACGCATACGCTCCCACACATAGTCACCAGGCACACGTAATATCAATGGCACTCCAGTTATTTTTTTTATCAGCACAGCCGCCATGCCAGCAATTGCCGATCCCATCACAAGCATCACAGCAGCATCACGAGCCTGCTTATACAATGAAATGACATACCGAACCATTCGTATCGGAATTGGCAATCGCAATGAAATGCATGACACTGGAATACCAATATCCACAAGCTGCTGTTTGTCGCCAAACGTAACTGCTTTGAACCGATATCCCTGTTTCAACATTGCTGGGACAACCAATTTTAAATACGTTGCTGGTCCACCACCTGAAGGCGGGAATATCTCTGCAGCTATAGCGATATGTTTTTCGGGCATAAGCTTATCGAACAGAATCAAAAATAGTTTGCATAGCAGATGCTATCTTAGGCCATGCATATACAGTATCTATCATCTCGTGGGCATTTGCAGTCAACTGAGCATATAACTCCGGATCATTCATAACTTGCATTAGCGCGCGTGCTATTGACTCAGGGTCACGCACAGCACACAAGAGGCCTGTCTCGCCATCTTTCAAAAAATCAACAATACCCCCAACCGGAGTAGCGATAACTGGTATATCAAACAGCATCGCTTCTAAGAACGAACTTCCCAAGCCTTCGGACAAACTCGGTCGACAAAATAGATGACCAAGTGACAAGTATAGCGGTACAGACTCTTGCGGAATGTATTGATCGGAGGCAAACACCACACGGTCCACCACACCAAGCTCTCGAGCTAGGGCTACGAGCGCGCCTTTTTCTTCACCTGTCCCAATTACCAAAAAAATATATTCTTGCGGCAAGTAAACCAATGCTCGAACAATGTCATCAAAGGCATTTTTGGTCACAATTCTACCATGCGACACAATAACAATCTGCTCAGATGTTATACCTAGCGATTCACGGAGCGCGCGTAATTGTTGCTCGTCAGTTATTTTTTTGAAAATGGCTTGATTCACGCCATTTGGTACAATTGTTATTGGCGCTTTGGCACCAGCATTTTGTGCACGATTTCGAAGATATACACTCAAGACTTGGATATGATTAGCCTGAGTGATTACTAAGCGGTGCAACGGAAGAATTATTTTCTGAAACAAAAAACTATTCCCAAACACGTATCGCTTCAAGTGATCTTCTTCATCACCTTCTTGCAATGTTGTAACAAGCGGCAAAGATGGTTTGAGTATTTTAAAAAAAGCAGCCGCAATACCTGCCTGGCTTGCCATGAGTGACCATATAATCGCGTACGAATGTTCTGTATGCAACTGCAATGCTTTATACACTCCCAAAAATGGCAACAAGAACTTATCAAACGAATTACCAAAACCAATTCTATATACAGTCGTTGCGTCTATACGCTCAACTCGCGGCAGCGATGACTGCATTCGTGCTGTTATAACATCATATTCATATACTGAGCATGCGTTTGTAATCTCTCGAACAGCTGCTTCGGCCCCGCTAAACATTGGATAATACACAGTTGAAAAAATAATAATTCGAGGTTTTTTCATATCTCAATATTAGCTTAGATAAGCAAAATAATCAATCTGCTATTCTTGAGCAATATACAATCGCATGCTATTATTGGCATATGTTAGAACAAGCCAAACCACTAATAAAAGCCTGTATTATTGTGACACAAGGAGAGCCTGGTGGAGCGCAGAAATACGTATATGATTTAGCCACTCACCTTAATACCGAACAATTTGATGTAACAGTAGCACATGGCGAAACTCCAGACACATGGCTCACTCGACAAATCAATGGACGTCACATTAAGACGCACTTTTTCAAACATCTCAAACGATCAATTAGCCCAATACGTGATATTTGGGGAATTCTTGAAATGGCTATTTTTTTTAAGAAAAAACAATTTGATGTAGTGCACTGCAACAGCAGCAAAGCAGGCATTTTAGTTCCGATCGCAGCAAAGTTCGCGGGGATACAAAAAGTTATTTTTACGTGTCATGGCTGGGCATTTGACGACCCGCGACCTCGTTGGGAAGTACATACATACAAAATATTACACAAAGCAGTATCCCGACTCACCTCCACGATCATCTGTGTGTCGCAATACTCACAACAAGCAGGAATCAAGATCGGCATTCCAGAAACCAAACTGCAAACCATCAATAACTCATATGACCTTAAGCAACTACCACAACTAAGCAAGCAACAAGCTCGTTCAGATTTACAACAGCGCTTCAATCTTCCTAACAAACCAATCATTGGAACAATTGCCAATTACTACCCAACCAAAGGGCTATTGTACTTTTTAGCAGCAATCAAGCAACTTCATCCAGTACTGCCCGACTATATATTTTGTCTTATTGGAAATGGTGAGCAACAAAAAGCAATGGATAGCTTTATTACAACCAATAATCTGCAAGACACAATCTTCTTGCTCAATGGCGTACTCGATGCAGGAAAATACATCCCTGGCTTTGAACTATTTGTACTACCATCAGTCAAAGAAGCCTTTCCATACGCATTACTTGAAGCAATGGCGGCAGGGGTCCCAATTGTTGCTTCTGACGTTGGTGGAGTATCGGAAGCCTTATCATTGTACCCAATAGAGTATTATCGACTAGTTCAAAGCAAAAACCCAACTGCACTTACTCAAGCAATCAAAAGCATGGCACACACACCGCCTATTGAAACTGATGAACTAACCATAATTCGCAAGTCAATAGATATTGGAAATATGATTACAGCGACCAAAAATACGTACCTTGCGTAACTTAAAAACCTGCCAGTGGCAGGTTTTTGAATATACAACTATTTGTTTGTATTAGTTTGTATCGCCCACTTCACTCTGAGTCGATTCATCTAACTTCTCCAAAATAAAAGAGTCAGTACCCTCGCCCTCAATCTCCTCAATCATTTCGTCAATTTGTATAACTAATTCAATAGCACCCAAACTATAATATGCTTGACCAAGGAGCTGCAAATAACCTACATTGCGAATATCTGATTTTACCAGCGCCTCAAGGTATGGTACTGCATCCTCCCATTTTTCAGCCTGCATATACACTTGAGCCACCAATAAAACATGTTGTGCATTTTCCCCAAGCGCATCACCACGAAGCTCAACAAAGTCATTAGCTATACGCACTGCTTCATCGATTTTTCCTTGAACAAGCAAGACGTTCATCAGATTTGTGTACCCTTCTTGACCACGAGGATTGAGCTCAATCGATGTTCTTAGCAGTGAAGCTGCTTGTTCTGCATCGTTTGTATTCAACGCAATTTGAGCCAATGGATAATACACACTAGCTCTACCTGGCCCAATTTCACGAGCACGCTCAAGCAACTGCTTAGCTTTTTCCATATATGTCGGATCAATCCGGTTTGCAATTGCATACAACTGTTCCAATGTAAGCATGACGCGAACCTCGTCTGGCTCACGTTCAAGGGATGCCTCAAGTGTCTCAATCAAATACAACAACACCTGAACTTTGAACTCATCAGTTGCTCCTGGATTATTCATCACACCTGAAAGCAATGTCAGTCCCTGCATTGCTATTTCTTTATTGCCATAACTATCAAGCTCAACAGCAGACTGTGTCAAATCAAATGCTTCTTGTGGGTTGCTACCCAACGTCACTAACGACTTAATAAACATACGATTTGCAGCATGCGCCTTGGTATTGATTGCAAAGTTACCAACAATAACACCGATACAGAGCGCGACAAGCATCACTGTATTCACTGGCATGGATAGTCGCTGCGTTGGCACAAACTGCTTAATAGCTTCATACTGTCCTTGATCAGCGTCATCCTGAACCACAGCATTCCGATGTAGACTATGTGCATAAGCAAGCAAAACAAAAAATAACAAGTACGTATTAATTGAATCAAATACAAACTGGTTCTGAACAATATACGCAACCCACAACGCAAGTAATGCAATGGCCTCAATAGCTGCATTGCGACGAAGCCTCCA